>JBAPTX010000521.1:0-2269 GCA_049282375.1 Calditrichia bacterium | reverse complement strand
GCCAAAGCCTTATGCCATTCGATGCTAATGACATTAATGATTTCGCAGTGCATCAATCAATTCTTTCTTGGACATCTCTGAGCGGCCTTCAATACCGACTTCTTTGGCTTTTTGATATAAATCTTCTTTGCTCCAGTCTTCGTATTTGCCGGATTTACCGCCTTTTTTCCCTGCTTCTTTTCTCGGTGTGTTGGCAATCCGGGCGGCCTTCTCTTTGCTCATTCCTTTATCACGCAATGCTTCATACTGTTCATCATCTTTAATTTGCGGTCCATGATCTTTGGTCATAGCAAATCACCTCCTTTTCAATCCAATCTGTTTTTCTACCCTGATGGAATCTATTCTACCAGAAAAGAAATCTTGGCATTTACCCGGTAAGTGGTAATTTGATTATTTTCCGTCACCGCCTGAAATTCCTTAATATAGAGGCTTTTAATATTTTTGACCGTTTTGGAAGCTTCTTTCAGGGCAACAGAAGCTGCATCCTCCCAACTTTTCTGCGAATCCGCCAATACTTCAATTACTTTGATAACTGACATAATTTCCCCCTTGGTTTTGGATTATTACTGATTTCAGCACAAATAAAATAAAAGGAGAGGCAATGGATATATATAGTAAGATTTATAGTTATTCTGTAGTAATTCGAATGCAAAAAGTCATATAATACAAGCTGATCATAAAATTTCTACCGGATCCACATCCAGGGCGATCCTTACCGGCCACTTGCGAAGCTGAGCATTCTTCAACAGGCTTTCTTTCAGAATTTTACGGACCCGAAACATTGCCGGATCTGTTTCCTTATTTTGTTTGATTAGAATATGAAAGTAATAGTTTCCCTTTTTACGCGGGATGGCTGCCGGGGCCGGGCCCATTATGGAAAACCGGCGGTCCGGATTTGCCTTCCAAAGGTATTTTACAATGAAACGGCTGTAATTTTCAACCTCGGCCTCATTGGCTCCCCATACGCGGATCAAAATTAACCGGGAAAAAGGCGGATAGCCGAGATTTTTCCTGCTCATTATTTCCTTTGAATAAAATTCCAGGTAATTATGGGTCAGCAGATATTTGAAGATATAATGAAGCGGATCAAAAGTTTGAATAACCACCTCTCCGCTGCTGGCTCCCCTGCCTGCCCGTCCGGCGGCTTGTGTCAGCAGTTGAAATACTTTTTCACCTGCTCTGAAGTCCGGGAAATGCAGCCCCTGATCGGCAGAGATAACTCCCACCAGTGTGACACTTTCGAAATCCAGTCCTTTGGCAATCATTTTGGTCCCCAGCAGAATATCCGCCTGTTTACTGCGGAACTGCTCCAGCAGCCGGCTATGCCCGTGCTTTCCACCGGTGGTATCCTGATCCATCCGGAGAATACGCGCATGGGGGAACTGTTCATTCAAATGCTCTTCCAGTTTCTGGGTGCCGATCCCCTTGTAGATAATATCAGTTCCCCTGCATTCCGGGCAGCGGGACGGGGCTTTCTCCTCATGCCCGCAATAATGGCAAACCATTTTTCGCGATTTTTGATGAAAGGTCAGGGTAATTTCACAATTGGGGCATTTCAGAATAAAACCGCAGTCCTGGCAAAGCAGATAAGGCGCATACCCGCGGCGGTTTTGCAGAACCATCACCTGCTCCGAGGTCAGAAGCCGGCTTTCAATCTTTAATTCGAGATTTTCTGAAACCACCGGCGGCACCCCGTTTTTTCGCCACTCCTGTTTCAGATCCACCAACACTATCCGCGGCAGTGCCCGTTTTTCAATCCGCTGCATTAAAGGAAAATACTCGTATTCACCCTCACGCGCATTATAGAGGCTCTCAAATGAAGGCGTTGCCGAACCAAGCACCACCAGTGAATTGGTTAAGCGGCCGCGGAAAACCGCCACATCCCGGGCATGATAACGGGGCTGGGCATCACTCTGTTTATAACTGGACTCGTGTTCTTCATCTACCACAATCAGTCCCAGATCGGGAAGCGGCGCAAAAATGGCGGAACGGGGGCCAATAATTACCGGGAATTCCCCCTTACCCGCTTTATGCAGCACCTCCCGCTTTTCACCCACGGAAAGGCGGCTGTGAAGCACGCCCACCTTATCCCCGAAATCATTCTGAAAACGGGCAAGGGTTTGCGGCGTCAATACAATTTCCGGGATTAATACGATGGCCTGCCTTCCTTTTTCGAGGGTTCTGCGGATCATTTCAATATAAACCTGTGTTTTGCCGCTGCCGGTTATTCCGTGTAAAAGGAAGGTTTTAAACTGCTTTTCCCCGATAT
>JBAPTX010000520.1:0-8773 GCA_049282375.1 Calditrichia bacterium | reverse complement strand
GCCCTGGATTGTCTATGGGCTGATGCGTACCCGGGAGGGTCTCTCCGAAGCGGTGGCCGCAAACCAGGTATGGTTTTCGCTGATACTTTTCACTTTAATTTACCTGCTGCTGTTTGTGCTTTTTTTATTCCTGCTGGATCAGAAAATTAAACACGGTCCGGAAGAACCGGAAAAAGCGGCTACCTATTCCCATATAAAACCGGAAGTGGAGGGATTCTCCTCACATAGAAAACCGCGGTCATAACCTGAAGATTAATTATGAAAATAACGGGAGCATACTATGGAGTTTCATCTGGACCTGAATACAACCTGGTTTATTCTGATCGGTGTGTTGTTAACCGGATATGCCATTCTGGACGGGTTCGACCTGGGCGTCGGAGCCTTGCATTTACTGACCAGAACCGATTATGAAAGGCGCATCATGCTGAACTCCATCGGCCCCGTCTGGGATGGCAATGAAGTCTGGCTGGTTACCGGCGGAGGCGCCCTGTTTGCCGCTTTCCCTGAAGTCTATGCGACTGTGTTTTCAGGATTTTATACAGCCTTTATCCTGCTTCTTTTTGTGCTGATTTTCCGGGCTGTTTCCATTGAATTCCGCAGCAAACGGGAAAGTCAGGCCTGGCGAAAGGCGTGGGATATCGCTTTCAGCATATCCAGCATCTTTATCGCATTTCTGGCCGGGGTCGCCCTGGGCAATATTGTGGCAGGCGTTCCTTTAACGCAGAATAAAATATTTGCCGGTTCCTTTTTTTCACTTATTCATCCTTACTCGGTGCTGGTGGGAATTACCACAGTGGCATTGTTTATGATGCACGGCGCCATTTACGGGGTAATGAAAACCGAAGGCGAAATGCACGAGAAGCTGCGGGGCTGGGTAAACAACACCATCATCTTTTTTGTAATCAGTTATGCCACTGTCACCATGGCTACTTTGATTTTTCAGCCGCACATGGTTTCTCATTTCCGTCATTTTCCGCTGGCTTTTGGCATTGCGCTGCTGAATATGCTGGCCATTGCCAATATTCCCAGAGAAATTCATAAAGGCCGGGATTTCAGGGCATTTCTGTCCTCCTGCGCAGCCATTCTGGCATTGATGGCTCTGTTTGCCATCGGCATTTTTCCCAACCTGGTGCTGTCCAGTCCCAATCCGGAATTCAGCTTGACCGTTTATAATGCAGCCTCTTCTGCAAAAACCATGAGAATTATGCTGACCATCGCGGCCATTGGTCTGCCCTTTGTGCTGGCCTATACTTTCAGTATTTACTGGGTCTTCCGCGGAAAAGTAAAACTGGATGAAACCAGTTATTAATGCACTTTCGTGCTTTGATACACTTTAACGCTTTTATACACTTTAACGCTTTTCATGCACTTGCTATCCATATCCCCGTAAGGGCTATTACGGAAAAGGCTCCACAACATGCCGGATACACCCAAAATCATATTCTGGTTTCGCCGGGATTTACGGCTGAATGATAATGCCGGACTTTACCATGCCCTTCGGCAGGAATTTCCGGTGATTCCGCTGTTTATTTTTGATGAAGAAATATTGCAGGGTCTGCCTCCCGATGATAAGCGGGTAGTGTTTATCCACCGCTGTCTGGGAAAAATTCAGGATAATATCAGCTCTTTTGGCAGTTCGCTGCTCATTAAACAGGGGGAAGTGCTGCCGGTTTGGGAAGAGTTGCTGCAGGAATATAAAATTACAGCGGTTTTCGCCAATTCTGATTACGAACCGGCTGCCATCGAAAGGGACAAACGGGTCCGCCAGTTGCTGGACAAACAGCAAATCCCTTTACGGCTTTATAAAGATCAGGTTATTTTTGAAAAATCAGAAATTGTAAAACATGACGGCAATCCGTATACCGTTTACTCTTATTACCGCAATCAATGGATGGACCGGTTTATTATGCAAGAACCGGGACGGTTTCCCTCAGAAAACTATCTTCATCAATTGGATTCTAACCGCAGCCGCAGACTGCCAGCTTTACAGGAAATCGGATTTAAGGCGGAAAAAACAAAATTTCCCTCCAGTGAAATTCCAACAGACATTATCCGCAATTATCATAATACCCGCGATTATCCGGCGCTGGAGAACGGCACCACCCGGCTGGGGATACATCTGCGCTTCGGAACAATCAGTATTCGCGAGCTTGCAGCGGCTGTTAATGGAATGAAGGCGCAAGATTTTCTGAACGAGCTGATCTGGCGGGATTTTTTTATGATGATTCTCTATCATTTTCCGCAGGTGGTGAACCGGCCTTTCAAAGAAAAATATGCAGATATCCGGTGGATTGATGATGAAAATCATTTTGAAAAGTGGAAACAGGGAAAAACCGGATATCCGATGGTCGATGCCGGTATGCGGCAGTTAATGGCGGAAGGATACATGCACAACCGGGTACGGATGATTACCGCAAGTTTTTTAAGCAAGCATCTGCTGATAAACTGGCAATGGGGTGAAAAATGGTTTGCCGAAAAACTGCTGGATTTCGAATTGTCTTCCAATAACGGCAACTGGCAATGGTCCGCCGGGTGCGGGGTGGATGCCGCGCCCTACTTTCGCATTTTTAATCCGCTGGCTCAGCAGAAAAAATACGATCCTGATCTGAGGTATATTAAAAAATATGTGCCGGAATACGGCAGCAGCCGCTATCCCGAACCTTTAGTGGAACACCGGAAAGCCAGAGAACGGGCACTCTCGGTTTATGGAGCAGCAGTCAAACAATAAAACTTAAAAGATGAGATAATAACAGGCCCTTTTTAGATACCTTAAATAAGCTAAAACGTATTTACATCGGAAAAAGACAAGAGCCGCCGCACCACTGCGGGATGATCGATATTGATCCGGTCGAATCCCTGCCCTCCCACAAAAACTTTACTGCCGCTCATTTCCGCCAGACCGCAAATATCATCAAACTGTTCCTGGACTTTTTCCCGGTTTTCAACATATGTTGTGGAGATGTAAACCCGTTCCGGCCTGAAGCTTTCAAATATTTTATCAACAGCAAACATCGGAGTAAGCTGCCCGCTGAAAAGCACTCGGTATCCACGCAGCTCAAGAACATGATCCACCATTTTTAATGCCATATCATGCAACTCGGAATACAGGTTCAGGCAGAGTACCTTCCCCTTCTTTTTTTCGGGAATGCGGATGATCCCCTGCAGACGCATCAGGGCATCCCGGATGGTTTGCGAAGCAATATGTTCCTCTATTACTGTGATTTTTTCCTCCATCCACAACCCGCCAATCCGGTGCAAAACCGGAGTCAGCACGCGGTCGTAAATCTCATGCAGGGGGTATTGGCCCAGATAGAGACCATTTAATACCTTTTGCACCTTTTCGCGATTACATGCCAGAGACTGTTCCAGAATAAAACGGGTTAAATAGTTGAAATCCCCCTTTAAAATACGATTGCTGAGCCGCAAATCGCTCTCATTTTCAATGGGAAACAGATTTACTTTTTCAGTTTTATTTTTATTGTTATCCAGAAACTCGGCAAGATGCTCCATTAAGAACTTCCGGTGTCCGCCGGCGCTGCGGATACAGGCAAGTTTTCCGCTGTCGGTCCAGCGCTTAATTGTAGATACATTCACCCCCAATATCTTTGCCGCTTCCTGACTGTTGAATGTCTGCACACCTTCTTCCATAAAACAAATCTCCTTTTTTCATAACCGCTGCAAATATAAAGGCATTCTGCAGCCTTGTCAACAAGAAATGAGCGTTATGAGCTTTATTCATCATTTTTTACTTGACTCCATCATTTTTTATCATTAAGATATTAACGCTCATTAAGCTCATTCTTGCAATGATGCTAAATTATCAGATGCCGGTTTATTCAAGTTATTACTTGCTGTAGGTGCGTATTTTTAATTCAATGCCTGTTATGGGCTTTATGTTCAAATAATTCATCGGGCGTTTTTAATCACCCGATTTAAATGAGAATCTGAAATGACTTTGGAATATCTGTTATTCAATATATTTGTGGTTGGAGGCCCGCTCATGCTGGCAATGCGGAAAAAAACCAGTTTTCTTTCGCGTTGGAAAACGGTGTTCTTTCCCATTTTTATTGCCATGATACCTTTTATCCTGTGGGATGCGGCAGTCACCGGCAGGCACTGGTGGTTCAATGAGCGTTTTACCCTTTCTATCAGAATTGCCGGACTGCCGTTGGAAGAGTGGTTCTTTTTTATTACCGTGCCGTTCGCCTGTCTTTTTATCTGGGTGAACTTGCGGAATTACATTTCAAGTTATCGTTTTAAGTCACTCTCCTACCTGCAAACCGCATTTTTTCTTTTCCTTCCGGCTGGCATTTTCTTCATTCTGCAGGGTTTGGAATATACCGGGTTGATGATGATCGCATTCGGCATGGTTTCCCTGCTGGACCGGCTGCTGAAAACCAATCTGCTGCAACTGCCGGAAACTTATGGACTGCTGGCTATTGTTGCCGGACTGACTTTTATCTTCAACGGCTATCTTACCGCCCGCCCGGTGGTTCTTTATGACGAATCCTATCAGTTGGGAATCCGTCTGGGCACCATTCCGCTGGAGGATTTTGGTTACGGCATGGCCCTGATTCTCCTGAATATCATTCTTTATGAAAAATTTTCGGAGCATGTAAATGGATAAGCACGTCCTGATTATCGGCGGCGGCCTTGCAGGATTAGCCGCATCCATCCGCCTTGCAAATATGGGGTTCCGGGTAACCCTGTTCGAAAAAAACGAATCACTGGGCGGAAAAATGGGTGAAATCCGGCAGGGGGATTTTCGTTTCGATACCGGCCCGACTTTGCTCACGCTGCCTGGAATCATAGACGATTTATTTATTGAAACCGGTCTGAACAGAAAAGATTTTCTCCAATTTGAAAAATTAACAACTCTGTGCCGCTATTATTTTTCCGACGGCTCTCTGCTGGATACCCACAGCGATCCCGCACAGATGCGCCGGAATTTACGGGGGAGCTTTCCCCAGCAGGAATCGGCATGGTTCAGTTATCTGGCTGAAATGAAAAAAATTTATGAGGCAGCGGCGCCGGTTTTTTTAACAGGGCCGGTTCGGGAAGCACGAAAATTCCTGCGTCCGGAGTATTTGCCCCTCCTTTTAAAGCTGAAGGATATTCCATTTTTTAAAAGTATGCACCGGCACAATGCCCGGCATTTTTCCGATCCCCGGCTGGTGCAGCTTTTCGACCGTTTTGCAACTTACAATGGCTCCGATCCATTCCGGGCACCGGCCATTCTTAATCTGATCTCTCATGTGGAAATGACTCTGGGCGGGTATTACATCAGGGGAGGAATGTACCGGTTGGTTGAAGCGCTGCAATCGGTTGCAGAACAGCTTGGCGTGCAAATCCATACCGGGTTGCCGGTAAAAAAAATAGCAGTGGAGCAGGGTCTGGCAATAGGGATCCATGCAGAGGGGGAATTCATTAAGGGGGACTACATTTTATGTGCCATTGATGAGCGCATCGCTGCCGAAAGATTGCTGCAGCAGCCGTCCAGCCGCCGGAAGCATTATGAACCTTCCCTTTCCGGTATGGTCTTTTTGTGGGGCATGAACAAACAATTTCCCCAATTATCTCAGCACAACATCTTCTTTTCAGCAGATTACCTACGTGAATTCAGGCAAATTTTCCGCGAGAGCGCTGCGCCGGACGACCCCACCATCTATCTATCCATTTCATCCAGAATAGATACCTCCCATGCGCCTGCCAACGGGGAAAACTGGTTCGTTATGGTTAACATGCCGGCAAATCCCAACAATCTGGACTGGAATGAAACCCGCCGGCAAATCAGATCAAAAGTATTCAGAAAACTGCAAAAATCAGGGATTGATGCCGTATCCCACATTAAAACTGAAAAATGTCTGACGCCCCGTTATTTTGCATATAAACTGGGAAGTTACCAGGGAAGTATTTACGGATCCGCCTTTAACCATCCTTTATCTGCTTTTCTGCGGCCGGGCAACCGCAATAAAAAAATTGCCAACCTTTTTTATGCAGGCGGCAGTGTTCATCCCGGTGGAGGAATTCCCCTGGTGATGCAGTCTTCCAAAATTGCCGCCTCGCTGCTGGCCGCCCAGGCCGGTATTCCCCTGTCAGAAAACAGGTCTGCACCTTTACCGGTCCATTAAACAGTGAAATTATAAATAAGGAATCATAATATATGAATAATAAAGTCATAATCATCGGCGCCGGATTCGGCGGACTGGCACTGGGCATCCGTCTGCAGTCCCGGGGATATCAGGTCACAATACTGGAAAAGAATGCAAAACCGGGCGGGCAGGCTTATCAATTGAAGAAGAACGGTTACACCTTCGATATGGGCCCCTCGCTGATCACCGCTCCGCACATCATCCAAAATGTTTTCCGCAGCGCCGGGAAAAGGATGGAAGACTATCTGGATCTGATCCCCCTCGATCCCTTTTACCGGATCTATTTCCACGATAACAGCTATCTGGATTATTCCGGTGATTCCGGAAAAATGAAGCAGCAGATGGCCCGTTTCAACCCTGCCGATGCCGGGCAGTACGACCGTTTTATGGCGCGGACCGCAGAACTCTACAAAGCGGTCATTGATGAAGGGATGGGATCGCGGCCATTCGCAGACTGGAAAACCATGTTCGGGTTTTTACCGCGGGCGCTTCGGTTGAATGCGCTGCTTCCGGCCCATACGCTGGTGAAAAAATATTTCAAAGATCCCCGGCATCGTTTCACCTTTTCTTTTCATCCGCTGTTTATCGGGGGCAATCCCTTTACTTCCCCGGCAGTTTACCTGATGATCCCCTATCTGGAGAAGAAAGGCGGTGTCTGGTTTACGCCCGGCGGCATGTACAGCCTGGTGGAGGCTTTAACAAAGGTTTTTTTTGAAATGGGGGGCATACTTCGCACAGACAGTGAAGTTACCCGGATTTCTGTGAGAAACGGTAAAGCAAACGGCGCTGTAGCCAACGGCCGGTTTTTTGAGGCGGATGCAGTAATCTCCAATGCGGATTTTTATCACACTCACAAAAAACTGCTGCCGGAGGAATCCCGCAGAAAATGGAGCGGGCGCAAGCTGGAAAAAACGCACTACTCTATGAGCGCTTTCCTGCTGTATCTGGGTGTTCGCAAAACCTATCCCAAACTGCTGCATCATACTCTGATTCTCTCCAAACGTTACAAATCGCTGGTGAATGATATTTTCAATAAAAAAATTCTGCCGGATGATTTTTCCATGTATTTGCATGTGCCGACCCGGACTGACCCGAGTATGGCGCCGCCGGGATGCGAAAGCATGTATGTGCTGATCCCGGTTGCCAATTTAGCCGGAAATACCGACTGGGAGCAAAAATCACAGCATTTTGCCCGCAGGATTTTAGACTTTCTGGAAAATGATTTCGGGCTGGAAAATCTGCAGGAGAATATTGAAGTAATGGAAATTTTCACGCCCGAAGATTTCCGGGAACAGCGGAATAATCATTTGGGAAGTGCCTGGGGAGTTGAGCCCCGCATTACCCAGACCGCGGTTTTCCGCCCTCATAACCGCAGCGAAGATGTAAAAGGTCTTTATCTGGTAGGCACCAGCACCCACCCGGGAGCCGGTGTTCCCGGTGTGCTGCTTACCGCTGAAGCAACCGAAAAAGTAATCGTGGAAGATTTGGAAATTCCCCATCCCTTACCAAAAAATATAGAGGAGGTGCCTAATGAACCTGCACTTATCCCCTGATCATAAAGCTGCATTTGAATATGCACGGCAGCAGACCGCTTATCATTCCAAAAGCTTTTTCTTTTCTGCACGGATGCTGCCCGGAGAACGCCGCTGGGCCACTTACGGGCTGTACGGGTTCTGCCGCTATGCTGATAATTTGATTGATAATCCGCGAAGCCGCACCGAACAGGAACTGCTGCAGGAAGCGGACATGATGGCGCAGGAAATCCGTATCGCTTACCGCACCGGCGAGTCTGAACACCCTATCGTAAAATCCTTCATTGCGGTCGCTAAACAGTTTGATATTCCAATAGAATATCCGCTGGATTTGATCCGCGGTGTAAAAATGGATATTCAGCGGTCCCGTTATCAGACCTTTGATGAGCTTTATGTATTCTGCTATCGGGTTGCCGGAGTGGTGGGGCTGATGATGACCAATGTGCTGGGTTATAAAAATGATGCCGCTTTCCACTATGCGGAAAAACTGGGAATTGCCATGCAACTGACCAACATTCTCCGGGATATCCAGGAAGATGCAGAAGCAGGCCGCATTTATCTTCCGCAGGATGAACTGCAAAAATTCGGGGTCAGCGAAAGGGAAGTGGAAAAAGGAATAATGAATGAGAATCTTCGCAGTTTAATGGAATTTCAGGTAAAGCGCGCACACGATTATTACCACGAAGCCATTCCCGGCATAAAGATGCTCCGGCCGGAATCCCGTTTTGCCATTTATGCCGCGGCAAAGATATATCAGGGAATTCTGCATCAAATTGAAAGGCGCAACTTCAATCCGTTTCTCGGGCGCGTTTTCGTGTCTCAGTTCAAAAAAATCGGTATTCTGTTCAGCCAGGTCCTGCGCGGACGCTGGGAAGGATTTCAGGAGACCTTTTTACCGGCACAAGTGGAAATGGTGAAAGAATGATTACCGCACAACCGAATAAAACAATGGACTGGCTGTTTTCACAATATTTACAGCGGTCCCTGCGCCGTCATTTTCAAAAGATCAGCCTTTACGGTTCCCTTCCAGAGGTCTCCTCCGAAACACCCCTGCTGCTGCTTCCCAACCACAGCACCTGGTGGGACGGT
>JBAPTX010000519.1:0-2243 GCA_049282375.1 Calditrichia bacterium | reverse complement strand
GGATACTGCCTGCCCCAGATCATTTCTGCCATCCCATACCGCCTGATGGTATCCGGCAGCATAACGCTCGCTGAGCAGTGTGCGGATTTTCTGCCCGAGCATATTATAGATTTCCAGATAAACTTCCTGGGTTTCCGGCAGGGCAAAATGAATGGAGGTGCTGGGATTAAACGGATTCGGATAATTCCGGCCCAATTCATATTTTAACGGCAGGTTATCCACTCCGGCAATTCCCGTGGCCAGTTTTGCATAGCCGTTAACAGCAACCGACAAAGTATCCGCAGAGGGATAATCGCTGTAGAAGTGCAGCATGCCGCTGTGCATTCCTGCCTGGTCCGGCATAAAGGAAATATAAACCATTTGGGCAGAACCGGCGCCAAGGCCAAACGCGGATACACTGTCAATCGTAAACAGTGGATTAGTGGATAGCCAGCCATTTACATGCAGTGAATCCAGGCCGGCGTTCTGCACTTCCAGCACCATTTGCCTGGTGCTGTCCACCACAGTGGTGTCAAATGCCATCGTATCGTAAGAAGCGGTAAACAGCGGCGCAGGCACACCCAGATAAATATTGTCCACAAACCAGTCGTCATTCGGTGAGGAAATACTGGGGGAGCCGATATTGGTAATCCGCACCTGGAACTGGCTGTGGAAATAAGTGCCGCCGCCGTTAGGCGCGGTATCCAGATCAATCATCTCGTGCTGGAACGGCTGCAGGTTCGTTCCGGGATAGGCGCGCACTTTTACCCAGATTCCCGTGTCATTCATAAAATAAACTTTCAGGCTGTCGCCGGGTTCGGGGGCATTCCCATCGCCCTGCGGCTGATAATAATAGGAGAAAACCACCCCCTGCCCGTCGCTGCCGCGCAGATCCAGCGGGTAAAGGTCCAGGGTGTCGCCGCCGCTGGGCATTCCGTTGAAATTCAAGGCCATGGGGCCGGAAGGCGGTTCAAAAGCACGGTCGTTAATATCCGCAAAACGGTTACGCCAGATCAGGGCACTGGGTGCGCCGGGCATATTGAAAATATCGCCCACCGGCGCATTCAGCGGGGTAATCAATAAAACGGAATGGGTGCTTTCGTTTTGCGGGGATTCGTTATCCACCGCCGTTAAATACCAGCTATGGAAACCGGCTGCTGTGTTTACAAAAACCGCAGAGTCCAGGCTGCCGGAGTCGGCGCTGGTCCGGGCAAAACTGGCAACCATGATGCTGTCCCGGTAAAGATTAATTCCGGCAAGGTCGTCCATGGGAGTGCCGTCAATGTTAATGGAAGGATTTTCCCAGAAGAAACGAACCTGCTGGTCTTCATTGGCAATTTCCACCTGCAGCGGCGGTGTGGGGATGGGAGAACCGCCGGCAATCCAGCCGCTTTGAATGCGGTCGCTTTCGCGCTGGCTGCTGTCCACCACTGCATAAATGCTGTAATCGTAATATTGGCCGTCATTTAAACCGGAATCAAAATAATATTCCAGCCCGCCTTCCACGGAATCAATAAAAGCGCCGTCGCGCTCGATAAAAATATGAAAAGCGCCTGCAGTGAGGGTATCACCATTTAGTAAATGGGTGGGGTCTTCCCAGGTAAGGCGGATTTCATCAGGTGTCAGATAATTGCTGTAGGCCAGCAGGGATGCCGGTGACAGGGGTGTTCCCGCCTCGGCAAATGCCTGCAGGTAGGCCTGGTATGCATCAATGCGTCCCGCTCCATAGCGGTTGTCTTTACCGGGGTCTCCCTTTTCCACTGCAGTAGTCTGCAGAATACGGCTGACATCCGCCGGTTCCAGATCGGGATTTGCAGAAAGAATCAGCGCGGCGGTTCCTCCCACATGGGGAGTAGCACCGGAGGTGCCGCTGAAACTGGAATATCCGCCGCCGGCGCTGGTGGAGGTGGTTCCGTTCCCGGGAGCGGCAACATCGGGTTTAATTAATCCCATAGATCCCGGCTGGGTCTCATAGGGATAATCCTGGTAATTTTGGGGCATGGTAAATGGATAGCCGGGATTGTTGACCTGCAGATCTTCCCAGGTTGCCGGTCCGTAAGGAGAGCTGCTGGCAATAATATCTGAGGAAGCGGTAACATTGGCACATCCCACCACGGAGCTCAATCCGCCAATCAGTGTCTGGTCGGGATGCATCCAGGGCCCGGGGCAATTACCCGGAGCGGAGATATTAAAAGGCACTCCCACCGTATTTCCGTCATTACTGGTGGAATTAGAATGAACAACGCCGGCCGCCAGTTCCATAT
>JBAPTX010000518.1:0-2225 GCA_049282375.1 Calditrichia bacterium | reverse complement strand
GGGCCGGCATTGTAAGCGGCCAGCGCCATAACCAGGCTGCCGTTAAAACGGTTCAGTAAACCGGAAAGGTAGGATGTGCCCATCAGAATATTCAATTGCGGATCAAACAACTGGCGTGGGGAATGATATTTGATACCCATTTCGCGGGCCACCTGTGCGGCTGTGGGGGGAATAAGCTGCATTAAGCCATATGCATTTGCATAAGATACGATTTCAGGTTCAAACGCACTTTCTTTTTTTATCACACTGAAGATCAATGGCTGTGAAATACCGAAGCGATTTGCGGCAGAATCGGTTTCCGCTTCAAAATAAAGCGGGTACAAGCGTTTGTAAACCGGCATCATTTCGGTTAACGAAGCATTGGCAAAACCTGTATCGTAAGCATTGCGGTACCGGCGGTATGCCTTACCATAAGCACCAATCCGTTCATACAACTCCGCCAGTGCGAAAAGGCCCCGCCAATCTTTGCGGCTGATATCCACCTGCTGCAATTCACGATTCACCCAAACGGCGCTTAACACCTCCTTTACCAGCAGCGCCCGCTGAAATCGCGAAATATAGCGCCCGATATAACTGGAATCCTGCTGCTGCACGTTCCAGAATGCATCCATAATTTTATTCTGATCTCCGTTCCGGGGAACAGTCAGATAAAGCGCCTTCATCCCATAATAACTTTCAACGGGATCCTCCGCAATTTCTTCCAGAATGGCATATTGGCGGTCAAACATTTTCTGGCTGCCGTAGCTGCGTCCGATCCAATACAGCATCCGCTGTCTTTCATCCGGATATCTTAATTGCCGCAGGGCAGCCTGCCAGGTGTTCCTTGCAGCTTCGAACCGGCCGCTCCGGAAATAATTTATGCCGATACGAAAAGCCGCTTCGTTGCGGAATTCCGCATGAGGATATTCCCTGATCAGTTTTTGATAAATGGCATTGGCCCGTTCAACATTGCCTTCCTCTTCATAAAGCCAGCCAACTTTCCACAACACTTCCTGCGAAATACCGTCTGTGGGATACCGTCTCTGGAAATCCAGATAAGCTTTTATTGCCTCGGGTGTCTTGTCCAGACGGGAATATGCCCGGGCAATATGCAGGGCAATTTCCCTCCGCACCCGGTAGGTTTTCATATTTCCACGATTAGAAAGGCACCAGTCCAGCACCTTTTGATACAAGCCTTGCTTGTAATCGCTTTCCACTGCAAGCCAGCGGTACATTTCCCGGTCGGCAGCCGTGCGGGCATAACGGGATTGATTCACAATCAGTTGCTCCGCAGCCTGAAACTGACTGGTGGTGTAGAGATAACGCAGCAGCCGGCGCAAATCCACATCCGGCATTTCCGAAGAGTACAAATTAATCAGGTCCTGGTAAACTTTATCCGCCCGGGGATGGAAGGGATATGCAGCAAGGAACTGAAAGGCATAACTTTTAAATTCATCCGCTTTGTTCAGTGCCTGCAGATTATTTAACAGACGGACATAAATTTCGGTTTTTTCGAACCAGCCACTGGCCAGCATATCTAACAGCAGCTTGCGGGCGGTTTGCGGCTGGCTGCGGTTTTCGGCAATACCGGCCCGCAGCGAGTCGGAAAAATCATTCAAAAATGACTGAGGAAATCGCTGTTCCAGTTCCAGCATTTTACTTTCGGATAATACAGTATCGCCAAGCTGGTAATATGAAAGTGCCTGAAACCAGAGAGCATAATCAGCAAGTTTTTCCAGCCTTCCGGAGGCAAAATTAAGGTTGCGGATGGCTTTCTGGTATTCGCCTGTACGGTAAAATGAATAGGCGATTTTAAAATGAAGCAGGGGGTCTTTTTTCAGCAGTTGCGGATCATCAGCCAGCAGTTCAAACCAGGATTCCAGCGCAGTCTTATAATCACCGGCCTGGTAGGCCTGATTGGCGGAGCTGTAAAGGGGCATCCGGAACCCGGTATCCCACTGATAACCGCAAATTAACAGCAGCATGAATGCCGCGCCCAGCGGTAACAGCAACTTATAGATAATCCACTTCATTAAAAATCCATTTAACATTTATGCTATGATTCCGGTTGATCCGGCTGATAATTTTAAAATAGTTCACAAATCCTGCCATCATGTGAGCCATCTCAATTGGGGTTGCCTGCTATTCCTGAATTATACGCAGTAGCGGGAAATAAAATCCCAAAAGGTTTAAAAATCGAAGAAAAAACTGCCATCCTGTAAAGTATATTCGGGAATGATTAATGA
>JBAPTX010000517.1:0-14058 GCA_049282375.1 Calditrichia bacterium | reverse complement strand
TTCCTGAACAGTGGAATATTTCGTTTCTGACTGTTGCGATAAATGAGGCCATTCCAAACGGTCGCCGAAGCGTCCGATGCTTTTATCGGATGTCCAGTTCAGAAATACATCCTTAATTTCTGTGTGAAACAGCAGCCGGTCACCGGGTTCAACCTGCAGCAGCGGATGAGCTGACCAGATATAGAAGAAGGGTTTGCTGGAATTATTGGATAATCTGTATTCGATTTCCAACCTGTTACTGTTCAGTGAAACTTTTTTGCGAAAATCATAATCCCAGCGGTGCCCCTTTACGGCAAGCATCACTTGCTCCCCGTTCTGTTTGTAATTCCAGGGAATTGACCACAGTTCGCCGTGATCGGGAAAATGCAGACTTTCATCCGACCCTTCAGCCATTGGATATTCCGCCGCTTCTACAGTGGGAAAGCATTCATCAAACCCACTGGTATCATAGCTGTCAAACGGATCACCGTATTCAGCTCGCCGGTATATGCCCCCTTCATTCTGGGGCTGCAATAACATCTCCCTTCCGGAGGGTTTGTAATAAAGACTGCTCATTTTTCCCCCGATTTCTGGAATCAATTCTGCCCGTAGCAGATTATTTTCCAGGATAACACGCTTCAGCCCGTCTTTTTCATCAATGTGAATACCGGTTTTCATTGATCATCCGGATTCTGTTCTTCTGCAATTAAAATTCCCGGCTGCGGGTATGTTTTTCCATCCAGCTCAATGTCAATCATAGGCCAGTTTCCCGTATGGGTCACCACTTCCATTCCGTCCTGGTGGGCAATCATGGTATCTTCAACTTTTGCCCCGGTAATAGTGGGATTCCAGGCAAACGGCTGATTCTCCTGAACAGTTTCATCAATACCGGGGTAGATTACATATTCACGGTCGTCATAGCCTATAGCGCCGCCCTGATGATGCTTTTTCCATTCTCCCGGAAAACCAGCTTCCCGGTACCAATCTTTACAGGATTCAAAAATCTTTGCTGCGGGAGTGCCGGGGACGGTTGCCTGCTGAAATTTGGCGTTTACCCAGGCGGTCTTTTCAATCTTATTTTTTAATTCATCCGGCAGCTCTCCAAAATGGACAAAGCGGGTTACTGCCATAGGCATGCCCCATTTTTCCGCCACCACATTGACCATTCCATATTTTTTAAGTTTCTGCCCCGCCGGTAACCCATGCCGGTAATCGTAAATACGGTTATCTACTGCAATCAGCAGTACAGTTGGCATAATTCCACGGGAACGCAATTCTGCAGCCGTCATCGCCTCAATTTCGTACTCGTCCATTCCCGGACGCAAACGGCGACATACATTTTCCACGGCTTCCGTGGTTTGTTTACCCAGCCAGCGGTACCGTTCCATTTCCGGTTCAGTAAAACGATAGCGAAGTTTTTCGAACTGATCGGCTACATTTACCGTGCCGGGGAAGGCGGCATCACTGCCGATTTTTCCGTTTTTTGTTACTGATTGCAGCACCTCCGCGCGGACATCTTTTTGCGGATTGGCTTCATACCAGTTGTATTGAAGCAGTTTATATCCCAGATCACCCAATACTTCAGTCATTAAACGCGGAGCTTCGCTGCCGTTTGCAATCAGGTATTTTGAACCATCTTTCATTATTAAAATGGAAGCGGCACCTACATCTTTATTCAGCACAATCTGGTTATTGGCCTGTCCGGCAGTAATCCAATAAAAATTCCGCACCTGGGTCAATAACATACCATCCAGATTTTCCTGTTTGAGGAAATTCTGCACGCGTTCCATTTTGGTTTGAATTTCTGAGTTCAGGCTTTGCCGGGTTATAAAATCAGGTGAAACATCTTTCCAGATCAGGGCCTGATCCGGATTATCCGTTTGCTGCTGGGAAGATAAATCACAACCAAATCCGATAAAAAAAAGCAGTATAAGGGCCGTAGCAATTCTTTTCACCAACGTCTCCTTTTATTTTAGTCAAAATTTTGCTGAGTTTAGCACCGAACTAATACTATGGCCGGAGGAATAAGCTGAGCCAATTAGAATGATGAGAAAGTATTTTTAAAATGTTATCGCTAACATTCGAACCCAATTTATAGAACCTCGCTTTTGAAAGTCAAGAGAAAAATGGCTCCAGTTCGGTTTTTTTATCTAATTCAATCCGCAGCCGCAGGACTGGCGGATGACCAGTTCGCCCCGGACAATGATTTCTTCAATCTTTTCTGATTTGCCTTCAATCAGGTCAATAAGCTTATTAATGGCCTGATGTCCCACCTCATAAGCATTTTGCCGGATCGTGGTCAAAGGGGCGCGCATTAATTCCGCCCGGATATCATCGGAAAACCCCACTATTGCAACATCCTGCGGAATTTTTAAGCCTCTTTCATAAATCGCCTTCATTGCTCCGAATGCAGCCGGGTCATTTACCGCAACTATGGCGTCCGGCCGAATTTCCTGAGGCAAATCCAGCAGCCGGTTCATGGCTTCATAGCCATTTTTTTCATGAAAACCCGCTTCAATTATAATTTCGCTGTTTGCAGTCATGTTATGGTTCTGAAACGCTTTCAGGTAACCGGATCTCCGCAGTTTGCCGATCAGAACCTGCTCGGGGCCGCTGAGATGCCCGATACGTTTGTAGCCGTGGCTGATCAGGTGTTCGGTGACTAATGTTGAACACTGCTCATCATCAATACTGACGCAGTTCACTCCCAGATCTTTTACGCAGCGGTCATAAAATACCAGCGGGATGCCCCGCCGCATCACCTGCCGGTAGAAAGAGTCGTTTGAACCGGTCTGAGCGGTGGAAATCAGCAGTCCATCCACCTGTTTGGATATCAGTGTTTGAATGGCCCACTTTTCCCGCTGACCATCCTCATTTGAATGGGTAAGTATCAAATCATAACCGGCCTGGTAGCAGACCTCTTCTATTCCGCGGACCACTTCTGGAAAAAAGGAATGGGTGATTTCCGGTACAACCACCCCGATGGTATTGGTTTTTCTTAGTACGAGGCTTTTTGCAATATGGTTGGGAATATATCCCAGTTCTTCCGCCGCTTTTACAACCTTTTTCCGGGTATCCTCATCCACATTGGGGCGATTATTCAACGCCCGTGAAACGGTCATTGTGGATATGCCCAATGCATCGGCCACTTCCCTGGCAGTCACTCTTTTTTTCATTCCTGACTTTCCTCCTGCATTACTTTATTTTAAACCCAGAATTACCTGCTGCTTAATAAAGGGCATATCTGCCGGGGGAAATGTCACCCTGAAATTAACAATAGACGGTGAGCTGCTTTCCAGTATTTCCCCGTTACGAATGCTACCGATTCCCTGAGAAAAGACCCGCAGGGAAAAAATATGACTGCTTCCTGTTTTTCCTTCCACAGTTACTTTGTAGGTGGAGCGGGTTCTTTCCTCACTGATAATACGGTATCCCTCAGAACGCTCTCCAATTTCCGGGTCCGGAAGGACCGGAAGCATTCCGGCAATTCCCTGTTGCTGTATGGTGATCCGGTTTTCCCCGGAAAGCTGAAAACTGATTTCCGGTGAATCCGTACCAGTGGAGGAACCCGAGCGGGATATTTCCTGGTTATCAAGCAAAAAAGCCGCGCGGGAAATTCCATTTGAAATTGCCGGCCGGAAATGGATTTGCAGGGGATCTCCTTCAAGCAGGCGGATCTGATAGCTTTCTTCAGTGGCGGTTCTTTTCATTTTAACCTGAATACGGCTGCTGCCCGCCCGGAGATTATTAACTGTTACACTGTCCCAATGCTGGGGGAACTGCGGATACAGAACTGCCGACTGATGGGGCGCGTCCGGTTTCCAGCCAATCATTCCGTGAATTGCAGGATGAAGAATATTGGTTTCGGACCAGCACTGATGCGGGCAAACACCGGAGGGCTGGTATTTTTCCCCGTTCATTACTTCTTCCACAAACCCGAGCGCCCAATGGTTTTTTATGTTCATATTATTGCTGAAATGGGTAAATCCCTGACCGGCGCGGCCATAGGCGAATTCACCCAGTGAGGTCCAGCCGGTAAACAGCGGCCACACGCTGCCATAATGGTATCCGTTGGGATTAAACAACGGCGACTCCGAAGTCAGGATGCGCACTCCCCAATCCGCACTGAAACTGTTGGAGGCATAAGCCTGCAGCATGGCGGCAACCTTTTTCGTATCCAGCAGCTCGTAGTACATGGCCACTGCCGGTAAAACCGTTTTCTCCGGATTATAAGTGCCATCTGCATATTTTCCATAATAGAAAAACTGCTCTTCCTCATTCCAGAAATCCGAATTAAGGATATTGCGAACCTGTTGCGCCTGCTTCCGGTATTTGTCTGTTAACTCCTGTTTATTTAATAATTCAGCCATATAAGCAGCATCATTCAGAGTTTGAGCCCACAGGGCCGCCAAGTAAAGAGTGGTGTGGGCGCCCCACAACTTTCCGCCTTCCACCCAGCCATGCCCCACGTTGGTATTTTCAATCAGTCCGTCTTCATCGGTATCGGTCGAATACAGGAAATTCAGGGCCTTTTGCAGATAGGGCCAGCTACTGCGGATAAAATCCAGATCACCGGACTGCCGCAGATAATGGGCCGCCAGAATAATGTAAAGCGGCGTGGCATCGGAGGCATCATAATGCACAACTCCGCTGGTAGAAATCTCATGAAAAATTTTCCCGGACAAATCCTGAAATTTTTGCAGGAATTCCAGTTGCTCCCGCACCAGATTTACATCCCCGTAATTGTCAATTGCAAATCCGGACCATTCCGAATCCCGTCCGAAATACCAGGCATATCCCGGCCGGCCGCTGATTTCATGCCGGCCGTTCCAGCCCTTCGCTGTGGTGGCATATCCGGCCACCAGCGCTTTCCCCACACCCGGGGTGTGCACCATAAAGCGGTCTGTGCCGATGATCGCCCACTTCCATAAGCGATTGAATTCAGGTTCCGGCGACTCAACTGAAACGGTTCGTGCCAAAAGATCCTGATAATGAGCGGCGGCTTCCTGCCGGAGTTCAACCGGCGCCGATAAAATATTGTGATAATCTTTCAAAGCATCAGCCCGCCCGGTATTGGTTCCCACAACTGCAAAATTTAATATTCCGCCATCTCCCGGCTGGAGTTCATATAAACCGGAAAAATAAACCTGATTTGCCGCGGTGGGTTTTCCGCTGAATTCATTATTCTGCCAGCTCATTGCTTCAAACTGCCCTTCTTTATGCTGAATCGGAGGGCGGTTGGCGCCGATAACACAGCAAAAATCCTCCGCCGAATCCTTCAGGTGCAGCGCCTGCAAACCTGTATCGTAACCGTACCAGACATTCCCGATGGCATTTTCATCATAGGGCCACATCCAGCGCAGATCGGAGCGGTAACCCACCACCAATTGAATCGGCGCTTCCCCGCTGTAATGATATTGAATAACAGCCCCGGCTTTATTCAGAGAAGGCACAATGACTTCGCTCAATTCCCCTTTCTCCAGAGGGTAAAGCCGGCTGAACGATTCCGGGCGGATCTCTATCTTCGGAGAGAGGCTGTCCAGCCAGGTCACGGAATCCGCTTCAACCATACCCACCCGGTAATCCCGCAAAACCCGGAACGGATGCACCCACAGTTCATCTATGCCTCCCTTTTCTTTACCCATAATCAGTGCTCTGCGTCCCGAGACATCGTACCAGTTATCCGTTCCCTGCCGGTTCAGCAACAAATCGGGATTATCATTAAATATAATTTTTTCGGTACCCGAAGATACCGGATCACTGTAAACCGCAAACTGATGGGGCTTATTTTGATAAGGATGCCAGTATGTGAGCGGTGTTGAGTGTTCTTCTTCCTGTAAATAGCCGATGCAGTTTTTAAGCAGTTTTTCCAGTTTATACTGCAGGCGGTTTTCCCTGGAAAAATAAACAAATCCGCCCAGAGAAAGAATGCGGCTGTTGTTCAGAGGGTGTTCAATAAGCAATTTACGGTCGCTGTGGATGGTTATATAGGATTTCTCTACCGCCACAACTTTACCCTTTTGGGGAAAAGCATCATCAAAATATCCGATGGTAGGAAGCCGGTGGTTCTGATAGGCATCCCATACAAAAGCACCGCCGAATAAATCCCGGAAAACCGGATGTCCGCGAAAGCTCTGATAGCCTTTTTTATCAAACAACCAGTTATCTTCAATTTCCAGTGTTTTAATTTCCGGCCTTTCAGGCTCAAACCCAAGGTCAAAGGGAAGTAGAGCCGCATAATCCGTCAGGAGCAGATTCCCGCCACTTTGAACATAATGAGTAAGAAAATCCCGCGCCTGAGCTTCACTGTGCCAGTCGGCATAAGCGGCGGAGTCCGGCAGATGAATCCAAACCAGGGAAACCCCTTCCAATTCACTGACGGCGGGAAACCTGTCGAAAACAACTGCATCGGCCCGGATACTTTGCAGCCATTGCGAAGCCGCGGCTGTTTCGGAGGATACAATGGAGGGGGGAATGATCAGGGCTGTCCGTAAAGCAAAAAGGGAAACGGGGATTAAAATCAGGATAACGAGAAAAGTTAAACGGGGGCAGTAACGCATGGGATTACCTTTCAGTAATTTTCATAAATCCGGAATACGAACCTCATGTTACCGTTAACATGAACAAACATACTTACAATCCTTCAAATTGTCAAGACGTAATTTGCTGATGGCGGCGCTTGTTGGCAAAGTGCGGTTTGAATACATCTTAACAGCCAGAAGAATTTCTGCTGATGATTTATTGTTGAATAATGTTTTAATCGCAGGTGGGTTAGAAGCTTTTCAAAATCAGCCCAATGGATCAATCCGCCAATACCGGACTGCATTGGGCATCAGAAAATTGCGCTGTTCAAAACGGATCCGCTGACACCCAAAACCAGGCGGAATTCACGCCCCGGATAGGGATACTGGTGTATAATCTGAATATCTTCATCGGTCAGATTATTGATTTCCAGTCGAAGTGTCCAGGTTGCTCCCCATAATTCCGGGTATAATCCGGCATTAAAATTCAACAGGCTGTATGAATTCAGTCTTTTACTGTTTTCCAGATTTGTAAAACGCTCACCCACATAAATATAGCTCAGGTGAAAAGCCGTTTCACGGAAACGGTAAGTAAACCCCGCATCAATTTTATGTTCAGGGCGGTAGGGCAGAAAATTACCATTCACACTGCTGTTACCGCTCTGGTCGGTCGCTTTCAGATACGTATATCCCAACTGAACGCTTCCGCGATTCTGCAAATCATCAAAAGTAATGCGCCCTTCAATTCCCCGGTTATAGGCGCTGGCCACGTTCCGCGGCATATAAACACCATTAGAGTTCAGGTCCCAGAGGATTAAATTATCCATATGCGTTGCAAACGCGGTCACTTCAATGCCCCAGTAAAAAGCCGATTTAAAATTGGCAATAAAACCGGCATCATAAGCAATTCCTTCTTCCGGTTTAAGGGCCGGATTTCCGCGAACATATTGTTCATCGGGCCAGTAAAGATCGTTAAAGGTGGGAGCCCGGAACACTCTTCCCAAGTTTCCGCGCACTGCCCCGGTCCAGTCACCGGAAAAACTCAGCATCCCCCCGATTCTGGGCGTCAACTGATCTTCAATCACTGTTTCCGAATAGTGGTCCAGCCTTGCCGAAGGGATTACCGTAAGTGAAACTTCCGGGTTGAACTGATAACTCCAGTCATTCTGCATAAACAGACTATGCACATCGCGTTCCTGCTCGCCAATGGATAAAACCGGCTGATTATTTTCATAATTCCAGCTTTCCAGTTGATTGCGGCGGAATTCGTATCCATAGGTAAAAAGTCCCAGCCGGTCGAAATCGGCATAGCCGGTGACATGCGCCCCGATGGTACGGTTCAGGTGATTGTTTTGCAGCAACTGACCGGAATTATAATTACTCTCACTTTCAATAAAATAAGCATCGGTATTCAATGAAAATCGGCGAAAGCTCAGATTGCGGTAGGCCAGACTGGCATGCTGCCGCTGACTTTCCAGGCGGGCAGCAGAAGTGGGGAAATCCAGGCTGCCGGGAGAGCCGCGTTCACCACTGTAATATTGATAAAAGCCGCTGAGCCGGGACTGGTTCGGGAAAGTATAGCCGGCACTGGCAAAAACATTGTCCGAAGCAAAGTCCGCATTGCGCATGGTCTGCTGCACACCTGCGGAGTCGAACTTAAAATCGTTATCCGCACCGGCATAATGATAAGCGGCCAGATAGTCGAAGTTGGAAATTGATTGGCCCAGGGATACATCGTAGATTGAAGTACCGAATGAACCGGTAGTCCCCGTTGTTGAATATTTGAGCCGGTTCTTCCCTTCATGTTTCCGGGTCATAATGTTTATTACGCCCCCAATGGCTTCACTGCCGTAAAGACCGGAATAGCCTCCCTTAACCACTTCAATTTTTTCTACTGCGGACAGGGGCAGCAAGCCCATATCAACGGAGGCGCTCTGTGCATCATTCAGCCGCTGTCCGTCCATTAAAACTAGCACCTGATTATCGCCTGATCCCCGCAGAGAAGGGGTTTCCAGCGACCCCAAAGGTCCATATTGTTTAACCAGGCCGCCGGTAATGGACTGCAGCGCCTGTCCCACATCATCGGCATTTAATTCCTGCAGTTCTTTACGGTTTAACACTTCGCTGGCTGCGGGCACACTGGTAATCAGTTCGCGGTTTAAGGTGGCCGTGGTAACAATTTCATTCAACCGGAAAGTAACCGGCCGTAACTGCATGTCAATTTCTATGGTGGCGCCGGGAAGCACAACGATATCCCGCTGCACGGTCTGATACCCCAATATCTCCGCTATCAGCATGTAGGATCCCGGCGGCACTTCCCGGATAGTGAACTCGCCCCGGTTATTACTTGCCGCTCCATACACCGAGTACTGCAGGTAAATATTCACATCTTCCAGACCGATGCCGTTCTCCAGATTGGTAACCTTACCGGTTATCGTGCCGGTAACCTGTGCCTGCAGCGGATGCCCGCAGATCAAAAAGATGAATACAACAAAAGTAAAAATTCTATATTTCATCCGCATTCCTGTTTATCCATTCTAAATACAAGCAATTCCATATCGTTCTACGGAATTACTTCATAATTTTGCAGCGATATGATAACCACTTGAGAAATAAAAATCAATTACTACTTGGAATTTCCGTCAGCACCTGCCTGTATCACCGGACGGGTTTTTCCCGCTCCTATTTTGTGCCGGTGAATTGTTCATTTAAAGAATCGATGGTTATTTCATGGAAATCGGCAATCGTTTTATCCGCCTCTTTTAAATCTTCTTTGCTGTGGGTGGTGGTTATACCAATCACCCGGCAATTTGCCCTTTTGGCAGACTGCACTCCGGAAAGCGAGTCTTCAAAAACAATGCAGTGTTCCGGCGCCATATTCAATTTTCCGGCTGTTTTCAGGTAGATTTCAGGGTGCGGTTTGCTGTGAGTAACCGAGTCGCCATTCACAATAAGCTTGAAATATTTTACGGAGCCTGTCCTTTCGAGCGTAAAGCTCACATTTTTTTCGGGAGCTGAACTGGCCACTGCAGCCGGAATCCCTGCTTCCTGCAAGCTGCGCAGAAAAGGCAGCAGGCCCGGTAGCGGTTTAATATCTGCAGCAAAGATTTCCCGGAAATAGGATTCCTTTTCCTCTTCCAGCTCCTTCAGCCGTTTATCGGATAAATCCTTTCCGAATACCTCCCTCAGCCAGCTTTCATTCGTACGGCCGAATACTTTATTTTCAAGCTCATGGTCGGACAGGCTGATGTCATATTTTTTATTAAAATGCCTGATTGCTTTTTTATGATACGGGTTGCTGTCCACAATCACACCGTCCATATCAAAGATTACCGCAAATTTCTTTTTGGAATTGTCAGTCGCGCTCATTTGCTTTCCTCACTTTATTCTGCCGGCGAAGTTAACAGGTTAATCCAGGTTGTTTTATTCTTTTTATTTAATCCTTCAAAATCACATCTCAAAATTTCACCGTTTTGCGGATACGAAACCGGATATTCAGGAAGAGTATTCTCCAGTGCCCCCTGAATAACCCGCAGCGCCACGGCATGGGTAACAATCAGGCAGCGGCTGGCGTCAGCGTCACTGCTGATTTCATTTAGAAAAGAAGTCAGCCGCTCCGCCATCATGCGGTAGGATTCTCCCCCGCCTTTGGGTATCCAGTCCCAGCGTTTACTGCGGTCGTGCTCATAATCCGGTTGGTTCTTCAACTCCGAATAACTCATCCCCGAATAAATCCCAACATTCTGTTCCACCAGACGCACATCAAAAATGATGGCGAGTTTTAAACGGGCGGCAATCGGTTCTGCAGTTTCCCTGGCCCTGGACAGGGTGGAAGAATACAGTCGCTGAAATGGCTTCATACCTGCCAGTTCCTCTGCCAGTTGCCCTGCTTCTTCCCGGCCGCGCGTAGATAAACCAAATTCTTTCTGACCCGCCAGCAGATTTTTAACGTTGGCCATACTCTCTGCATGACGAAGAAAATAGAGCTGCGGCATATACTTCTCCTTACCGGTATCTTATAAAACCTGTGCAAACAATCCGCTGTATCAGTCATCTTTCAGGAACTTTTACAGCCGGTATCTATTAGGTTGAAATGAAGGATCACCGGCAGCCCGGACCCGCCGGTTAAGCGAAAAAGAGGTCCTGGTTGCACAAATTTCAAATCCTTTATCTGTAATGGGAAAACCAAAAGAATGTTTCTTGAAGCCGGCGTTCCGTGAAAAGCGAATCAATCATGAATTAGAAGGAGGTTGGTAAATGGCGATTCAGTTAACAGACCGGATTACTTTAAACAATGGTATTAAAATGCCCCGTTTCGGGCTGGGAGTCTACTTAGCGGATTCCGGAAAAGAAACTCAGCGGGCGGTCGAGCATGCCCTTGCCAGCGGATACCGCCTGATTGATACAGCCCGCATGTACGGCAACGAGAAGGATGTGGGAACTGCGGTCAGAAACAGCGGAATTTCCCGTGACGAAGTGTTTATCACCACAAAATTATGGAATTCCGATCATGGGTTTGAGAAAGCGCAGCGGGCTTTTGAAAAAAGCTTGCGTGAATTGAATCTGGATTACATCGATCTTTTTTTGATCCACTGGCCGGTGGAAAACATTCGGAATGAAACCTGGAAAGCGCTGGAAAGAATAGTAAAAAGCAAACAGTGCCGCGCCATTGGCGTCAGCAACTATACCATTTCCCATCTAAAGGAACTGTTATCCGATTCTGAAACTGCGCCCGCGATAAACCAGGTGGAATTCAGCCCTTTTCTTTATCAGAAGGAGCTGCTGGAATTTTGCCGCGAACATGAGATTCAACTGGAAGCCTATTCGCCTTTGACCCGGGGTAAAAAGTTTGATCATCCTTTACTGCAGAAATTATCAGAAAAATACCGCAAATCACCTGCACAAATCATGATCCGCTGGAGTCTGCAGCATGACCTGATCGTAATACCTAAATCAACCAACCCGCAGCGGATTGAGGAAAATGCGCAGGTATTTGACTTTGTTATTGAGGAAGATGATATGAATACGCTGGACGGGCTGGATGATAATTACCGGGTATCCTGGGATCCTTCCAACATTCATTAACCCCCGCCGGTTTGGACCATGGCAAACTGCCGGAAAGCCGCTATATAATTTTCTGTTGCCCCGTTTTCCGGCCATTTCATGGCTGCTTGATTTACATGGAAAGAAATCTTATTTTGAAGCCGGCAAAGGCAGGAAGTTGAGAATGATTTCGCGATTAAAAACAGGACTGCTGATCTGCGGAACAATTTTGCTCCTTCTGATGGTTTTTATTCCACTTTTGCACAACCATCAGAATCTGTATAATGATAATTCCTGTCCGGCATGTTATCTGAATATATCACTCATCTGTCTGCTTCCCATCCAACTGACTTCAATCATTTTAACCCGCCACCGTGGCCTTGGTATTTTACATGGATTTGTAAATATACCCGGAAGCTTTTTTCTGCATTTTAATTCATTCAATAAAGCCCCGCCTGCGATATAATTCAATTGATAATCAGGTTCGTACGGCAATCTGCATCTGTTGAACTTACAGGCAGGGATTTATCGGAGGAAATAATGTGTGGAAAAACCATATTTTTAATCGTGCTTGTTTATGCCATTTCCGCTTTTCCCCAAACGGATAGGGATTCCCTAATGCTGGACTCCCTTAAGCGCCGGGTTGAAAAGCTGGAAACTAGGACCGCCGGGCAGGACAAAGAGCAGCAGGGTGATGAAATGCAGAAACTGCGCCGGGCGGCCCAAAACTATAGCGGTAAAACCGAAAGTGAAAGCGATGAAGCTGCCGGAACTCAGTTCCGTGAAGGGTCCCGCTCTTTGCAGGCGCTGAATCCGGAAATCAGCGTTACCGGCGATCTGCTGACGCGCGGTTTCCGCGAGACGCCGGAAATCGCAGAAGAAGCGCGTTCCGGTTTTTTAATGCGGGTGCTGGGTGTGCATATCCAAAGCAATCTGGATCCTTTCAGCATGGCAAAAGCCAGTTTGGAATGGTCTGCCGAAGGAGTGGGACTGGCGGAAGCCTATCTGACCTGGACTAACCCGCTTCCCAGGCTTACCCTGACCGCCGGAAAATTCCGTCAGCAGTTCGGCATAATTAACCGCTGGCATGAGCATGCTCTGGATCAGGTAGATTTTCCGCTGCCCATCGTCCTTTATATGGGCGAAGAAGGCTTGGCGCAAAGCGGTGTTTCAATTAATTATCTGAGCCCTTTGCCCATTGCTGATGCCAGTGAACTGACAGTTCAGATAACCAACGCAGCAAATGAACTGCTTTTCTCCGGTGAAGATTTTGATTTTCCGTCGCTTTTATTTCACTGGAAAAATTATTATGACCTCTCCCGCAGTACCTATCTGGAATGGGGCCTCAGCGGACTGGCCGGTCCCAATGACGGGCTTGGATTCACCTTTTCGCGGGAGCGAAGCTGGACTACTCTCGCGGGCGCGGACCTGAGTGTATCCTGGCAGCCAGCCGGACGGGAAAAATACCGGGGAATTATCTGGCGCAGCGAGTTGTTCCGCTTAAACCGACAGCAATATGAACTCCCGGAAGTTACGGCCTGGGGCGGTTATACATATTTAGATTTTCGTTTATCGCGCCGTTTTATGGCAGGAATCCGCGGCGATATTGCCCAGATTCCTGAGCTGGAAAACGAGGATACTTTTTTATGGCAGATATCACCCTGTTTAACTTTCTGGCAAAGCGAATTTGTTTACCTGCGTTTGCAGTACAATCATCTCCGCGGTTATCACCTGTCCGAAAAAGGCGGGCTGTTAATGCTGCAGATCGACTGGGCCATGGGTCCTCACAAACATGAAAGGTACTGATTCAATTCTTCTTTTTTAACGAAAGGAATTCATTTTATGAAAATAAAATTCAGTATATGGTCGCTGTTGATCCTAATTGCCGCGATTCCCGCCCTGTCGCAGAACACACTTCAGGTGGTTACTACTCTGAGCACCTATGCAGATATTGCACGGCAAATCGGGGGCGACCGGGTGGAAGTCAAATCGATTGTGGCGGGAAATCAGGATGCCCATTTTATTCAGCCAAAACCCAGCTATGCCGTCTGGCTGGCAGATGCGGACCTTTTTATTGAGACCGGCCTGGATTTGGAATTGTGGGTGCCGGCCCTGATGGACAAATCCGGAAATTCCCAAATCCGAAGCGGACAAAAGGGATATGTTTCCGCCGCTGCCAATATCAGGTTGCTGGAAGTGCCGGTCTCCGCGGATCGCAGCCAGGGAGATGTGCATATTTACGGGAATCCGCATATTACTACCAGTCCGCTGAATATTGCTGTTATTGCGGATAATATTGCAGCAGGGCTCAGCAATGTTGATCCCGGCGGGAAAACATTTTATCAGGACAGAGTGAATACCTATAAAGATTCACTATTCGAAAGATTGTTCGGGAAAAAACTGCTGCAGATTCTCGGCGCAGATATTCTTGTTGATCTGACCCAATCCGGAAATCTGATCTCATTTCTCGAAGAACAATCTTTTCAGGAAGAACCGCTCATCAACTATCTTGACG
>JBAPTX010000516.1:0-2973 GCA_049282375.1 Calditrichia bacterium | reverse complement strand
ACCGCTGACCGCTGACCGCTGACCGCTGACCGGTATTTGAATTTTAAAGATTGACTTTTTTGAAAAAATGATTAGTTTTGTTTAAATTTTTAGAAGGTACTTATTAATTCATAAAAATTCAGGAGGCAGTCACATGAAGAAGGTTTTACTGTTTATAGTATTTTCAATTTTACTGAGCAGCAGCGCCTGGACGCAGGTTCGGCGTGTTGTCTTAATAGAGGAGGCTACAAATGCCAGTTGCGTACCCTGCGCGCAGAACAACCCGAATCTGCAGGCATTTTTCTCCACCCATTTCGGCGGAGTTATCTCCGTACGGTATCATGCCTGGTGGCCCGGCTCGGATCCGATGTACGATCTGAATATAGACGAGAACACGAATCGTATTCAATATTACGGCATTAACGGGGTGCCGAATTATCTGATGAACGGTACCAATTACGGCGTCCCCGGTGATCCCGGCGGCATGATTGTGCAGATGGACCAGCATATGCAAAATGAATCCCCCGTAAAAATTCAGGTATCGGCGGATTTTGCGGCAGACAGTGTGGAAGCGGATGTTAAAATCATAGCCCTGGCGCCGGTTACGCAAACCAATTTGCGGCTGCGTACTGCCCTCATCGAACGGATGATAACCTATGCCAGCCCTCCCGGTAGCAACGGAGAAAAGGTTTTTCCGGACGTGATGCGGAAAATGCTGCCGGATGCGAATGGTATTTCCACAGGAACCATCAATGCCGGAGATACGCTTGAGTACAGTTTTAAAGTGGCGGTGAACTCCGCCTGGAACTGGCAGGATCTGGCGGTGGTGTCCTGGCTGCAGTCTGAAACATCCAAGGAAGTCATACAATCCGGAATTAACGTCCCGGTTTATGTGCTTGAATCCTCGGATCCATCTGCGGATCTGCTGCAGCCGAATCAGCAGGTGTCCAAAGATTACTCCATGGTAAACGATAATCTGGATACCCTGAATGTCCGCATCAGCCCCAGAATAACGCAACTGCCGGCCGGCTGGACGTATGATCTGATTTTCAATTCTCAGGTGGTAGATTCATTTCAGGTTTCGCTGCCGCCCGGGGACAGCCTGCATTTTATGGTCAATGTACAGGCGGGTACGGAAGGGGCTGTGCGTGCCGTCGTTCAGGCGATTAATATGGACGATCCGTATCTTTATCGTTTTAACAGAGGATATTTCGGCACCATTGCTGAAGGAAATGTGCTGTTTGTAGATGATGACGGCGGCGACCCGTACGAAACCGGGTATTATCAGGCTTTTGACAGTGCCGGTGTTACTTATACAGCCGTCGCGGAATCGGATCTGCTGATGTTGTCCAATGTAATTGATCCAACTCAGTTCCAGGCGATTTTCTGGAATATTTCCTGGGGATTCCCTGCATTTGTGCCGGACGATATTACTTTCCTTCAGAATTATCTGGATAATGGCGGGCAGTTGTTTGTTGCCGGTCAGGATATCGGCTGGGATGTTTTCGATCCCTCCGGAAGCACTAATTTCACCCTTGCCCATGACTTCTATCATAATTATCTGGATGCGGATTATATCAATGATAATTCGGGCATATATTCGATGGAAGGCATTCCCGGCGATCCCATTACGGACGGCCTTTCTTTTAATATTTCAACCGTTTACAGCCGCTATCCGGAATCTATTGCCAGCTTCTCGGGCAGTTCGGTTCCCATTCTTAAATATACCGGCTCCAGCCAGTACGGCGGCTTGCGTTACGACAGCGGCACGTTTAAAACAGTTTATCTGGGTGTCGGACTGGAACAGATGTCGGATGCGGCCGCAGCGCAGGCCATTATCGAACGGACTCTGCAGTGGTTTGGGGTAACGAGCGGAATTCAGGATGAACCGCTTTCTCTGATTACGAAAATGGAACTTCAGCAGAATTATCCTAATCCTTTCAATCCCGTTACCACTATCCGGTTTGCATTGCCTGCTGCAGAGAAGGTGAATTTGCGGATTTTTAACAGTCTCGGGCAGGAAGTGCGGCACCTGATTAATGATATTCACCCCGCCGGCTGGCATACAGTGCAATGGGACGGGAAAAATGATCAGGGAATGCAGGTCAGCAGCGGATTGTATTTCTATTCACTGACAATTGGAAAAGAAACCTTAAGCCGCAAGATGATGCTGCTTCGCTAAAACCTGTTAAAAATCTTCCCTTTCGTAACAAGCGGCGCAAATTTATTTGTGCCGCTTTTTTTATACTGCACTTTCTTTTCAGGTAGGTTTACCGGCCCCGGTATTTTCTGGCCGGCTGAATCCGGCTGCCAGGCAGGCGCATCCGTTTCAGCCGAATTTTATTAAATAATGGGTCCTGCAGTATTCTGTTGAGGGTTTCCGGGAAGATAAGGGTGTATTGAGATCCGGCTTTTAAATGAATTTGCGATCCACACAATTAATTTTCAATGCAGTTTTATCTACTTTCTTATCCCAAATCTATCAGCTATATTTAAAAAATTTGAATATATATCAAGGGGGATGTCATGAGTAATAAATTACTGTTTTCAGCTATTTTTTTAATGTTTACGGTGGTTACGGGATTTTCCCGGGATGGCAGTTGGGAAAATATACCGGTATTCATCGGTCAGGGCGGGGCAAGTACCGGCGCTGCCGATAATATAGAGTCCCAACCCATTTACAATTCAGACTGGGAATGGCTTCATCCCACACCGCAGGGAAATAATTTGCGGTATTTGAAAGTATGGGATGAAGACAACTGGTATGCCATGGGATATTCCGGCACTTTCCTGCGGACTTCCGACGGCGGATCGAGCTGGTTTTTAAACAAAAATATTGGAGGATTATCTTCCTCGGGATTCGGATATAATCTTTTTGGGGGATATTTTCTGGATATGAATACCGGCCTTGCCTGTGGCGAAAGCGGAACCCTCGTCAGAACCACCGATGCAGGCCTTACCTGGAATTCGGTCTATTCCGCGACTACCGGTTTC
>JBAPTX010000515.1:0-2592 GCA_049282375.1 Calditrichia bacterium | reverse complement strand
ATACTCCACTCCGGCAGAGCGCCGCCGGTAAGCCTTTGAAAAGCGGCAAAATCATCCGGCAAATAAACGGAAAACGGATGCTGCAGTTTCACCTGAAAAAATTGTTCACATGTTGTTTGGTATTTCTGCAGAATTTTCGCCACCGCAATTGCCCGGCGGTCTGCCGAGCGGGGATATATTATACGGAAATTGCCCTGCTGCAGAACTTGCTGGCCGGAAAGGCTGTTCACCAAAAAGCCCAATATTAAAATAGAAAGAAAAACGGTGCGCCAAATTTTCATGGCTTCCTTTTATACCCGCTATTACAAAAAGTTTCTAATCATCCAAAGCAAACGCCGCCGCTTCCCCATCCTTAACATTAACAGTGGTCAGTACCAGGAATCCGCAAATAAAAAAGACCAACAGCGCCACAATCCCCAGACGGCTGTTGCCGGCAAACTGACTGACCAGCCCGAAGACAGCCGGCCCCAGAATACCGGAAAATTTGTTGCTGACGTCATAAAAGCCGAAAAATTCCGCTGATTTCTCCGGCGGTGTCAGTCTGCTGAAAAGGGAGCGGCTGAGCGCCTGAGTACCGCCCTGAACAGTTGCGACCGCCAGCGCAAGTATCCAGAAATGCAGATCTGTTTTCAGAAAATAACCCCCGGCCGCAATTAACATATAAACGAGCAATCCAATATAAATAGCCCGTTTCGCACCGATTAGTGCGGCCAGCCGCCCAAAAGCAATTGAAAAAGGCGCCCCGGCAAACTGCACGGCCAGAATAGCCCCGATCAGCGTGGTTTGCGAAATACCGATTTCCGCACCGAAAATTACCGCCATTACGATAATGGTTCCCACGCCATCGTTATACAACCAGAAGGCCAGCAGAAACCGGGCAGCCTGGCGGTAATTTCGTAAATGGGAAAAGGTATAGCGCAGACGCATGAATCCGGCTTGCAGCGGCCGCAGTTCTATTTGGGGAACAGCGGCTGCAGGTTCAGCTACCCAGCGGAATAAGGGAATGGAAAAAACGGCCCACCAGAGGCCCACACTGATGAAAGAATAGCGGATTGCAGATTCGGCATCGGGAATAAGAAACCACTGCGGTTTGGTAATCATTATCAGATTTATGGCCAGCAAAATACCGCCGCCCAGATAACCCACTGCATATCCCTGCGCCGAAACCTGGTCGCGATTTTCCGCAGTGGTAATATGCGGCAGCAGGGAATCATAAAAAATATTGGCATTGGCAAAACCGATGCGTCCGATTACGTAGAAGGCGGAAGCCAGCATCCACTGACCCTGACCGACAAATCCCAGCAGAATGGAACCGAGAATGCCGGCGGCGGCAAAAACACCCAGAAATTTTTTCTTGGCGGTTTTGAAATCGGCTATGGCGCCCAGCACCGGCGCACTGAAAGCTACAGCCAGCATGGCGATGGTGTTGGTATACCCCCAGTAACTGCTGGCGATATTGGCGGGAAGCCGGCCGGCGGCAACTGTGCTGTAAAATACCGGGAGCACGGCTGCCATAATAGTGGTGGCAAAAGCGGAATTTGCCCAGTCATATAATGTCCAGCCGAAAATGGTTTGTTTATCAGACTGCATTCAAAGAATTTAAAGGGAAAAAGGTCAGCAGCAAAACATCTTTATTGGAGGGTTCCTTTCAGAGAAAGCCAGGAGGCGCCGTTTTCATCAATCTTCAGCATACCGGCATTCTCCCCATCCGCCTTGCCGGTGCCGTCTGTGCGGAGCCAGCCGCCGGAATTGAGCAGATAATAACGGTCTTGGTTGATGTATATAAAGGTGGCAGGCTGGTCTTTATCCCAAACCGGCCGGTGGGTATGGCCGAAAACGAACGTGAAAGGCACCGGTATATCCGCATCAACCGGCAGGGCCAGTTCAGCGGCGCGGCCTTCCCGGTAGCGCGGCAGCACATATTTTTCAATATAAAAGCGGATATTCTCCATCAGTTTGGGATTAATTGCCACACGGAATAACTGCCCGTGTTTTTTGAAAGGAAGGGTCTTCAGCGCAATTTTGAGCACAATTTTCATCAGCAGTTTTTTCCACCAGTTCAGCTTCAACTGACGGGCAATATTATCCGCCGCGCTGGACAATACCTGATTCACCTTTTTGCGGGCGATCGAACCGCCTTTTTCGTAGGCGCTGACAAAATCCCGCACCCGCCCGGCCAGCCTGCCGGACTGCCCCAGGTGGTAATCAAAGGATTCCAGCCAGAAGCAGTTAAAGGATTCCAGTTCCTCCAGATGGGCGGGCTCGATAATATAATTTACCGGGTGGAAAAGCTCTTCCAGAAAATGGCCGTGGGTCACCAGGTAATTTTTCAGCTCCCCCCCCTGCTCAACCTGAAGCAGATGATGGGGATATTTTACCACAAATTCCGGCGGATTTGAATCCTCCGGCCAGAAGTAACTCAGCAGAATTTCCGGAGCCAGGTCCTGATCCCCGCTGGAAAAGCGGCGATCAACAAAATGGAAGGGAAATTCATTGCAGCCCGGCGGCAGCCCGCCTTTTTTAATCTGACCGTTAACCGCGACCTGCTCGGCCAGATCCTGCCAGAAATGATGATCGTGATTACCGGGGATA
>JBAPTX010000514.1:0-6237 GCA_049282375.1 Calditrichia bacterium | reverse complement strand
CAGAGAGACCATATTGCGGCTGTTGCGGTAGATGTAGGGGGAGAGCCAACTGAAGGGTGCATGCCGGAACAGGCGCTGCATGCGCGGCTGCCGGTTATTTCCGGGTATCCGGTATCCGGCGCGGGTCAGTTCTTCCTGCAATTCCAGGGAGAGATAATAAAGTTCCTGGCGGTCTGTCTTTGAAAATGCTTCTTCATTTTCCTGAAAGCTGTTCCAGGCTTTTATCAGATATTCCGCTGCTTCTTCCCGCGTATATGGGCGGGTGCTGTTGAATACATTGGAAATGATGCCGCGGGTTTCCCAGCGGTCCAGCGTCTGATAAGCCCGGTGGGAAAGGGGCAGAGAAGTGGTTTGGGCCTGCAGGGAAGTAAAAAACAGCACCAGGATACAGCATGCCTTCCAAAACTCTCTTGTGATCAGACGTTTTTTTTCTTTTCCGGTGAAGGTTTTTAACGGGTGTTTAAGGCGGCGGTTCTCTTTTCTCATCCTTCAGGCAATCCCTTCACTTTGATGAATCACTTCTCCATGCCGGATAACCATGCGCACGTGGTTCATTCCATAATGATAGGGAATATATTTATAGCCGGGTACTTCCTGCAGCACGATGTCCGCCTTTTTGCCGGCTTCCAGGCTGCCGTAATCCTGTTCGCGGCCGATCGCGCGGGCGGCGATCAGGGTAGCGGACCATAATGCTTCAGCAGGCAGCATTCTCATCTGTATGCATCCCAGAGAAAGAATCAGGTTCATATTCTGAGTAAACGAACTGCCCGGATTATAATCAGTCGCCAGTGCTACAGGCAGTCCGCTGTCGATCATGCGGCGGGCGGGAGCATAGCGCTCTTTTCCCAGGAAAAATGCAGTTCCGGGGAGCAGCACCGGCACTACTCCGGATTCCCGCATCTCTTTAATACCCGCCTCGGAAACCATCAGCAGATGGTCGGCACTGATGGCTTTGACTTTTGCGGCCAGTTCCGCTCCCCCCAGCGGATGCAGTTCATCGGCATGCAGCTTGGGAATGAGCCCGTGATCCTTCGCCGCCAGCAGGATTTGTTCGCTTTCCGCGATACTGAAGACGTTTTTCTCAGTGAATACATCACAGAATACCGCCAGTTTCTCTTCAGCCACTGCCGGTATCATTTCATTAATTATCAGCTTAATGTAAGTTTCCCGCTGATCGCGGTATTCGTCAGGCACTTCATGGGCGCCCAGAAAAGTGGGGACAATGCTGATGGGAAGCAGTTCGCTCATTTTTTTCAGCACACGCAGACTTTTCAACTCATCGTCCAGTGACAGGCCGTAGCCACTTTTAGCTTCTATTGTGGTGGTGCCCTGCGGGATAAATTCGCGGATACGCCGGTAGGTCAGTTCGCTGAGTTCATCTGCGGAGGCCGATCGCAGTGCCCGAACGCTGTTGCGAATGCCGCCGCCTGCTTCTGCGATTTCTTCATAACTGCGGCCCTGCAGCCTCATAACAAATTCTTCTTCGCGGGTTTTATAAAAAACCGGATGTGTATGGGGATCGACATATCCGGGATGTGCCCAACAGCCGCCGCCATCAAGAACCGCACCGTCCGGATACTGCTGCCGCAGCTCATTGCCGGTGCCGATTTGCAGAATGTTTTCATTTTCAATGGCAATCGCAGCATCTTCGCGGATGTCCAGCTCGCCATACGGCAGGTCCTGCCTGGGTGTAACTATTCCCTGCAGATTTTGCAGAAGAGTGATCACTTGCTGTCTCCTGTTAATTCCTGATATGCTTTCCGCAATTTTTGATAGGTCTGATCCAGTGCCTCCGAGATCACTTTTGTGCTGCCGATTACCGGCATAAAATTGGTATCGCCGTTAAAGCGCGGCACGATATGATAATGCAGGTGGTCTTCTACACCGGCGCCAGCCACGCGTCCCAGATTCATGCCGATATTAAAAGCATGGGGCTGCATTACCTGCTGAAGTGCCTTCACGGAAATCTGAATCAGCAGGAAAAGATCCTGATTTTCTTCCGGTACCAGTTGCAGTATGTCCCCGCTGTGGCGATACGGCACCACCATCAAATGGCCGTTGTTGTAAGGAAAACGATTCATGATGACAAATGATTTTTGGCTGCGCAGCAGGATCAGATTCTGTTCGTCCTCATCTTTTTCAATCCGGCTGCAGAATATGCAGCTATCTTCTCCGCCGTCTTTTGCTTTTTGAATATACTCCATGCGCCAGGGCGCCCACAGGTGTTCCATTTCGATTCCTTTACTGGTTTGCTGCCAGTTAAAATTCCGGGAAACTGTAGCCGTTTCCGAATAGAACGGGAAATATAACCTTAGTGGTTTTACCGATGCAAGCAGTTGGAGGAGAATAAAGCAACAACACTTTTTATATTAAGGTTGAATAACAAAAAAAAGGTAAAAAAAGCAGGTCGGTCCCCTAATCCTGTTTAAATCCTTTACACCTTAATCCCATGAAGATTAACTCACCAACCTTATTCGCAGCCGGAACAAAATATAACTTTCCGTCACCCCACCATTTCACGATTTATTAAATGGATTTTTTTAAAGTCCTCCCGGAATCAGCGCAGGGGTTTCTCCCGATGCCTAAAAAAAGCCCTGCCGTAACGACAGGGCTGCTTTTCCCGGACTGAAAATAACATGTAATAGATCAGGCTTCTTCTTTTTCTTTCCGGGCCTGTTCTACAATTTTATTGGCCAAATCGCCGGGCACTTCTTCATAATGAGAAAATTTTTGCCTGAACATGCCGCGGCCCTGGGTCATTGAGCGCAGTGTAGTGGAATATTTATGGAGTTCCGCCAGCGGCACCCGTGCTTTGATAATCTGAAAATGGCCCTCGGCTTCCATTCCCAGAATTTTACCGCGCTTACTGGAAATATCACCCATTACATCGCCCATGTATTCTTCAGGAACGGTCACTTCAATTTCATAAATAGGCTCCAGCAGAACCGGCCGAGCCTGTTTAAAACCGTCTTTAAAAGCCGATTTGCCGGCAATTTGAAAAGCAATATCACTGGAGTCCACGGGGTGCATTTTCCCGTCATAAAAATCCACGAATATATCCACAACGCGGTATCCGGCAATAACCCCTTCTTCGCAGGCCTGATTTACCCCCTTTTCCACCGAAGGCACATAAACACGATCCACATTCTGTCCGACCAGGCTGTTGGTAAATTCCACTCCGGCACCTCTTTCATTGGGTTTAACCCGCATTAATACTTCGGCAAACTGACCTGCGCCGCCGCTCTGCTTTTTATGGCGGTAGCGGGCATCCGCGGAAGAGCGGATGGTTTCGCGATAAGGGATTTTGGGATCTTTCAGGTTGACTTCCACGCCGAACTTCTGCTTAAGCCGCTTTACAATAATATCCAGGTGCAGTTCTCCCTGTCCGGCAATAATGGTTTGTTTCAATTCAGGATCAAATTTAACGACAAAAGTCGGGTCTTCTTCGTGCAGGGAATGAAATCCGGTGGATATTTTACTTTCGTCGCCTTTAGAGCGGGGTTCCACCGCCAGCGTGATCAGCGGTTCCGGAAATTCCGGTTTAGGCAACTGGAACGGTTCATTCTTGCTGCAGAGGGTATCACCGGTGTGGGTGCCCTTCAATTTTACAAGTGCGCCGATATCGCCTGCATACAGGTTATCCACATTATGTTTATTTTTACTGGAAAGCTGGAATATCTGCCCGATCCGTTCGCTTTGTCCCTGGGTCACATTCAGCACCTCTTCGCCGCTATCGAGTTTACCCGAGAAAACCCGTACAAAAGAGAGTTCGCCCACATGGGCTTCGGAAACCGTTTTAAAAATAAACGAAGTCAGCGGCTGGTCTTCCCCGGTGGACCGTTCCTGCTCCTCAACCGATTGAAGTGAAGGAACATCAACAGGCGCGGGGGTATATTCCACGATAAAATCCAGCAGTGAGCTGACGCCTACATTATGAGTTCCGCTGGTGCAGAAAACGGGGAATATTTTACGGTTGAGAATGGCATTTTTCAGGCCCGTCTGAAACTCCTGATCACTCAATTCACCTGCCTCAAAATACTTTTCAAGCAACTCATCATCGCTTTCCGCAACGGACTCCAGCAAGTTGTTGCGCAACTCCTGCGCTTTATCGGCCAGTTCGGCAGGGATCCCGGCAACTTGCGGTTTACCGCTTTTATCCTGCGGGTAGGTCAGCAGCTTCATTTTCAGCAGGTCCACAATTTTGAAAAAGTTGGCGCCGGTTTCCACCGGGTACTGCGCCAGAAAAGCACCGGTTCCGAAGCGCTCCTGCACGCTTCTTAAAATGGCATCAAAATCCAGGTTATCGCGGTCCAGTTTGTTGATGACCAGCAGAACGGATTTGTTGTATTTTTCGGCAAGGCTCCACATCTGCTCGGTTCCCACTTCAACCCCGGAGGCCGCTGAAATGGGAATAATAATAGTTTCCACCACCCGTAAACCGCTTACCACATCGCCAAAAAAATCGAAAAATCCGGGCGTATCAATAATGTTGATTTTTGTTTTATTCCATTCACCGTTCAGCAGGGATGTGCTGATCGATATCTGCCGTTCAATCTCATCCTCATTGTAGTCGGATTGGGTATTTCCCTGCTCAATGCTCCCCATGCGAGTGGTTTCTCCCATTGTGTACAGCATGGCTTCCACCAGGGAGGTTTTACCGGATCCGCTGTGGGATGCCAGTCCGATGTTGCGGATGTTTTCTCCTTTATAGGGTTTCAAAAGCATTCCTCCTTTTGCATGATGCGTTTGATGTCAGTGTAATATTCAAAATTTGGCTAATAAAAGTGCGAATATAATAAACCGCTCCAGAACTGTCAAGACCTTTGTCAGACAGTAAACTGAAAGGAAAAATCATAGATTTGGGGCGGGTTGAGCCGAACGTGGCAAACAAATTTTCAGCCTTTTGCATTCCTGAACCGATTGTATTATCATTGGGCAGAATTTTTGGAGGATTTATGAAGCGGGCGGGCACTGTTGCAGCGCTTTTTTTATGGATTTTACTGTTTCTGCAGATGGGGTTGGCTGCGGAAGAGGTTTCCTTTTATGCCCAGTCTCCCTTTGCGACCCGGGAGAATCTTAATTATTTTACCCGCACTTCCATTCCGGGCCGCACCATTACCTCTTTAAATGGAAGATATGAGGTGTGGGAAGCGGACCGCTCCCGCCAGATTGGTAAAGTTCATCTGCCTTCGGTTTACCACCTGCGGCATTCCTTTATTTTCAGGCGATCTTTTTCTGTTAAACAACCGGAACGGCCGTTCCACCGCCTGCATCTGACCCGCATAACGGGAAACCTGCAGATTTCTATTAATGATAAAGTGCTGTTTACAGGAAGCCGTAATTTTCTTCCCATCAGCCTGCCGCTGCCGCCCAATTTATTAAGGCAGCAGGATAATATCCTGGAAATTCGGGTGGATCCCTGGACCGGACAGGACAGGCAGTTTCCCGCCTGGTTTCCCATTAATCTTCCACGGATGGATCAGGGAGTGGCCGGGCCGGTATTCCTGGAAACACTGCCCGAAGTTCATTTGTCGCTGGTGGATGTTGACGGACAAACCGGGGAATCCGTGACCACCGTGCAGGGAAATGTGCATGTGCGTTCAGCTGAGGCCCTGAGCGGCACATACCGGTTGAATCTGCAGCTTTTAAGCGGCGAGAAACAGGTAACGCGGGAACTGGAAATCAACGGCGATTCACTCTCAACCACCCAGTCCCTGCCTTTTCAGTTCCAGATTCAAAATCCTGCCGGGTGGCTGCCGGAAAGTCCCCAAAGAAGTTCAATAAAAGTTGAACTGCTTCAGCAGGAACAAGTGCTCGATCAGGTCCTGCTGCCGCTGGTATTTCGTAAAGTGGAGCAGCAGCCGGAGCATCTGCGGGTTGGAGGGACTGCCCTGAAAATCCGCGGGTTGAATTATGTGTATCAAAACAGTCAGGGCGTTGACCTGTTCCAGCAGGATCAGGTTTGGGATGATTTGATATTTATTAAAAAAAGAAAATTTAACGCAATCCGGGTGGGCTTCTATCCGCAACTGGAACCTTTATATTCAATGACGGATTCGCTGGGAATCTGCTGTTTTCAGGATTTGCCCTTCTTATTTCTTGACGATGCCGCTTTTTCAGATTCCCTGTTTCAGCAGGAACTGGAAAGCTATGTGAATAATTTTGCCCTGCTGGCAAACCGCCACCCTTCTGTTGTGGCAGTGGGGATCGGGATTCCGGGCGGCCAGACCTTTGATA
>JBAPTX010000513.1:0-8092 GCA_049282375.1 Calditrichia bacterium | reverse complement strand
CCACAAATCAAATGTCCAGATTGCGCACATAGCGGGCGTTCTTTTCGATAAACACCCGCCGCGGCTCCACTTTGTCCCCCATCAGGGTGCTGAAGATATGATCGGCTTCTGCGGCATTTTCCAGTGTTACCTGCAGCAGGGTTCGTTTCTCCGGATCCATTGTGGTTTCCCATAACTGGGAAGGGTTCATTTCGCCAAGCCCTTTATAGCGCTGCACGTTGATTTTCGAATTGCTGCCGTTTTTATTAAACCGTTTTACCAGCTCATCTTTTTCGTCATCATCAAAGGCATACTGTTCGTCGCGGCCAAGGGCAACCCGGTACAGCGGCGGCTGGGCAATATACATGTGGCCAAGCTCCACCAGTTTCCGCATATAGCGGAAGAAAAAAGTCAGCAGCAGGGTGCGGATATGAGAACCATCCACATCGGCATCAGTCATGATAATAATCTTGTGATAGCGCAATTTTTCCAGATCGAAATCTTCTTCGCCGACACCGGTTCCCAGCGCAGTGATGATGGTGCGGATTTCATTGTTCACCAGAATTTTATTCAACCGCGCCTTTTCCACATTCAGGATTTTACCCTTCAGGGGCAGAATGGCCTGAAAGCGCCGGTCGCGGCCCTGCTTGGCGGAACCGCCCGCCGAATCGCCCTCAACCAGGTAAATTTCGCACTGGGCGGGATCGCTGATACTGCAGTCGGCCAGTTTGCCGGGCAGCGCATTGGATTCCAGCGCACTTTTACGGCGGGTTAAATCGCGGGCGCGCCGCGCCGCTTCGCGGGAATGGGCGGCCGACACATTTTTATCAATAATTTTGCGGGCCACCGCCGGCGTCTGTTCCAAAAACTCTGACAACTGTTCATTAAAAATGGACTCCACTACGCCGCGTACTTCACTGTTGCCCAGCTTGGTTTTGGTCTGCCCTTCAAACTGGGGATCACCCACTTTAACACTGATCACAGCGGTCAGGCCTTCCCGCACATCATCCCCCTGCAACTGCACATTTTTCAGCAGGTTATTTTTATTTCCGTAGGCATTCAGGGTGCGGGTAAGCGCCGCCTTAAAACCGCTCAGGTGGGTGCCGCCTTCAATGGTATTCACATTATTACAGTAAGTAAAAATATTGTCGCTGTATGAATCGTTGAACTCCAGCGCAATTTCAACTTCTATCCCTTCGCGTTCTCCGTTGATATAAATGGGTTTGTGCAGTGCCGTGCGGGTTTCATCCAGATATTTGATAAACTCGACAATACCGCCCTTGTAATAATATTCGTCCTGATTGCCGTCGCGGGCATCTTTCAGGATAATCCGCAGCCCGCGATTCAGAAAAGCCAGTTCCCGCATGCGGTTGCCCAGCGTGTTGAAACTGTACTTTACTTTCTGAAAAATCTGGCTGTCTGCCAGAAAAGTGGTTTTGGTACCGCTTGCTTTGGTCGGGCGCACCTGTTTAACCGGCCCGGTGGGAATGCCCCGCTCGTAGCGCTGAACATGGAGCTGGCCGTCCCGGCTGACTTCCACTTCGCACCATTCGGAAAGGGCATTTACCACGGAAGCGCCTACACCGTGCAGTCCGCCGGAAACTTTATAAGTGGAATGGTCAAATTTTCCGCCGGCATGCAGCACCGTCATGATTACTTCCAGGGCGGATTTTTTCAGTTCCTTATGCCGGTCTACCGGAATTCCCCGCCCGTTATCTGTTACGGTAATACTTTCATCCTGATTAATGGTAATGACAATTTTATCGCAATAACCTGCCATTGCTTCATCAATGCTGTTATCCAGAATTTCATAAACCAGATGATGAAGCCCATGGCTGGTGGTATCTCCGATGTACATGGCCGGTCTCTTCCGCACCGCTTCCAGGCCTTTAAGCACCTGAATACTGGCAGCAGAATAATCAGCGCCATTTTTTCTGTTGTTTTGAGCCATAAATATTCCTCGTTAATAAAATTTTATATCTCTGATGACTGATTTACCAATCTTCTGATTCAGTTTTTCAATAATCTCCACCTTCATATACTGCAGCTCGTTGCGCCACACCGAGTCGGGGACTTTAACAAACAGGCTGCCGTTCACCACTTTATAAGGTTCGGTTTTCTCCGAAATTCGGGGGCCGACTGTTTGATCCCAGAATAAAAAGGGCAGATAGCTCTCAAACTTTTCCTGCAGGCCTGCCACTTTCAGATACTGATAAAGCAGCTTCTGTAACGGTTCTGGCCTGCTCATGCCGGGACCTGTTCTTTTATTTCGCCCTGTTCCACATGATAAAATGCCGGCTCATTTTCCCAATTGCCGTACTTCCCGAAAAAATCCGGTGAGGTCGTGGTAATAAACACCTGCCCGATTCGGACCAGTTCATTGATCATGTTACCGATACGGCCGCTGTCCAGCTCCCCGAACACATCATCGAACAAAAGAACCGGCGGCTCGGAATAGGCTTCGCGCAGAAAACGGAATTCCGCCATTTTAAGGGCAATGATAAATGTTTTATGCTCCCCCTGCGATCCCACATTGCGGAGGGGCTTTCCGTTAATTAAAAAGAGCAGATCGTCACGGTGCGGCCCTACCGAAGTAACTCCGCTCCGCAGATCGTCTTTGCGGGACTGCTCTATTTTTTTTCGCAGATCATTTTCCTGAGCTTCGGCATCACCATTGATAACTGCAGTGCGGTAAACCACTTTTATTTTATCCGGGCGTCCGCTGACCAGAGCATAAAATTCACGGATCATGCCATCCAGCATCTCAACCGCTTCCCGCCGTTTTTGAATAAGCACCAGTCCATTCTGCAGCAGAGCTTCCTCCCAGGATTGCAGCAGTGTGGCATCGGTGGTTTCCTGCTGCAGCAGAAAATTGCGCTGCCGTAGAGAGCGGCGGTATTCCACCAGATGATGCAGATAAACCCGGCTGGCCTGGGAGAGCATCATGTCCAGAAAGCGGCGGCGCAAATGCGGTCCGCCCTGGCTGATCTGCAAATCGGAAGGATCCAGCAGCACAATAGGTACACTGCCGATGTAATCCGTAAATTTTTGGATGCGCTGATGATTGAAAACCAGGCGTTTGCCTTCCTGGGGAGAATAGGCTATTGAAGCGCCGGCCTGCCGTCCGCTGCGTGAAGAAAAAATCCCTTCAATGCGGAAATACGGTTCCTTATTCAGAATCAGGTTCTGATCGCTGCTGGTACGGAAACTTTTTGTAAGAGTCAGGAAACAGATCGCTTCCAGCAGGTTCGTCTTTCCTTGCCCGTTATTTCCAAAAATAACATTGGTGCCGGGCTGAAAATTTATTTTTGATTCCCGGTAATTCCGGAAATTTTGCAGCTTTAATTCTTGTAAAATCATTTATTCCGTTTCCAGACGCACCGGCATCAGCAGCATTAACTGATCTTCACCCGGCGGATTTTCCGCGGGATTGACCAGCACCGCATAATCCGGCTGCACAAAACGCATTTGCATCTCGTCCGAAGAAATATGTCTGAGCACGTCCTGTAAATAGCGTGAATTAAACGCCACCAGGAAATCATCTCCGTTAAACTCGCAGTTAATCCGCTCCTGGGCTTCTCCGCCGTAATCAATGTCCTCCGCGTGGAGTTCGACGAACTGCGGATAAATATGCAGGACCACCTGTGCTGAAACAGGATTGGAAAAAAGGGAAACCCTTTTAACAGAAGAATAAAATTCCGCAGCATTCACCCGCAATTCCATTGGCGTTTCCTGGGGGATTACCCGCTGGTAATCCACAAACTTTTCATTTATCAAACGGGCAAATATCTGGGTATCCGCCATTTCAAACAAAGCATGTTTTTTACCAAAGTAAATCGTGGTGCTGGAATCGCCTTCCAGATTCCGCAGCACAAAGTTTAAAGAGCGGGTAGGGATAATGGCGGTGATGTTTTGTTCGGTCAGATTGTCATCCTCAAACACCATCTTCGCCAGGCGGTGCCCATCTGTGGCAACAGCTTCCACTTCCTTATTATTAATGTTGAAAAAAACCCCTGTCAGCGCTGCCCGCATTTCATCTGCGGAGGCGGCAAAAATGGTATTTTCTATTATCTTTTTAAAATTATCGTTGGTTAAAACAACCTGATTTACATCTTCTCCCAACTCGGGCCTCTGGGGGAACTCCACCGGGTCCACGCCGCCAATTTTATAGCGTCCGTTATCGGAAGTCACTTTCATACGAAAATGCTGATCAGCTTCGAACTGCAATTCTATATTCGGCAATTCGCGAATAATATCATGAATTAAACGGCCGGGAACGGCAATGGAGCCTTCCTCCATAATGGATGCGGGAGACCAGGACAGCAGAGTGATCTCCAGATCAGTAGCCACCAGCTTCAACAAATTGTCTTCAGTAAACATCAGTACATTTTGGGTCATCATAAACGTAGAACGCTGTGGAATTACATTTACCACTTTTTGAAGAGCCGCATAGATTTCATCCCGCATAACCGAAAATTTCATTCCGTTTCCTCCGAATTTTTAACTTCACAAAATAAGCATAAATCGGCAATTTTGCAAGTGTTAATAAAGCTTGTGGCCCACTTTTAAGTTGTTGTTTTTATTGAAAGAATGGAACGGCTGCAAAAGATTTGTCCAACATCTTGCCAGCCGCTTAATTTCAGGTTTCAGCGGAACGGATAAAGTCTTGTTTTTTTCAATCAGGTTGTTTATAATCCAACCCGGCAAGTTAAAGTGTTAATTATTTCATTTTAAATAAAACTTGAGGAAACAATGAAAGTAAAGTTACCGCGTTCAGTCCAGAACTGGGTTTCACTTATCGGCGCAACCATTGCCCTGATCAGCCTGTTTATGATCATATTTCTGCTGGTAATCACCATCTTTTTTGTCAGCGAAAGGTCTTCCTATATCGGGCTGGTTACTTATATTTTACTTCCGGCAGTAATGGTAGTCGGACTTATTCTGATTCCGCTGGGCATGTATTTAAACAGCCGGCGGGAGCAGAAGAGGGGCTACCAAACAAAGCCCGGTTGGCCGCGGATTGATTTGAATGTGGACAGCCACCGCAACGCCTTTTTTATTTTTGCGATCGGCACCACCATCTTTTTATTCCTTTCTGCAGTGGGCAGTTACGAAGCATTTCATTATACCGAGTCTACTGAATTCTGCGGCACGTTGTGCCATTCAGTAATGCACCCGGAATATATCGCCTATCAAAATTCACCCCATGCACAGGTGGCGTGTGTGGCCTGCCATGTGGGTCCCGGAGCAGACTGGTATGTGCGCTCCAAGTTATCCGGACTTTATCAGGTGTATGCAGTAACCACTAATGTTTATCCGAAACCGATTCCCACCCCAATTGAGAATTTACGCCCTGCCAGGGAAGTTTGCGAACAATGCCACTGGCCGCAAAAATTTTACGCCCGCAAAATGCGGCTGGAAACCCACTATCTCTCTGATGAAGAGAATACCCGCTGGGACATCCGCCTGGTAATGAAGATCGGCGCCGAACACGCGTCCCTGGGATTGAAGGAGGGCATTCACTGGCATATTAATTCCGATGTAAAAGTGGAATACGCCGCCACTGACGATCAGCGGGAGGAAATCGCCTGGGTGCGCTACACAAACCTTCAAACCGGAGAGGTAAAAGTTTTTGAGGATGAATATAATACCCTGGAAGAGGGGCAACTGGATACAATGGAAGTACGCACCATGGACTGTATCGATTGCCACAACCGGCCTTCCCATTTATACCGCCCGCCGAGCCAGTTCCTGAATTCGGCTATGGTAGGTAATCAGATTCCGCCGGACCTGCCGGAAATCAAGTCTGTGGCGGTGGAATTGTGCGACCGTGAATATGCCAGCATGGATTCTGCTCTGGAGGTGATCCGGCAGGAAATCACCACCTACTACCAGGACAATTATGAAGATCTGGTCAGTGAACAGCCGGAAAAACTTGAGCAGGCGATTGTGGGTGTACAAAATGCCTTTTCAACAAATATTTTCCCCAATATGAACGTCCGCTGGAGCGAATATCCCAATCATATCGGCCATATGGAATATAGAGGCTGCTTCCGCTGCCATAACAATACCCACCAGAGCAGCGATGGTGAGACCATTTCGATGGAGTGCAATCTGTGCCATACCATTATCGGACAGGGAACCCCGGGAGAAATGCAGATGGCTGATCTGGATAATCCGCTGGAGTTTAAACATCCGGTGGATATCGGCGAAGCCTGGAAAGAGGGTATTTGCGTTGACTGCCATACCGGACTGAATCCCTAGCATCAAACCCTAACCAGCCTTTGAGAAGCTCTGTTGATCGTATTCGGCAGAGCTTTTTTTATAAATATATTATTTTAAAGCAGTTTGTGAACCCATTCCTTAAAATGGCGTGAAAATAGCCGGGACTTTATTGAGACCGGGTCTCAAGTTATTGCAAAATAAACATTTTTACACATTTTATTATTCTATCCTTGATTTGTAATATTTTTCTTTTATATATTCAAGCCACAAAAAAAAGACGATAGTTATATCGTTAGCAAACGGGAAATCCGGTTTAAAAATTTTTACTAATTCAACTAATCTTTAAATGGAGGTACAGGAATGAAAAACTTGAGTCAGATCAGAAGGATGGTGGTGATATTAATCCCGCTGCTCATCCTGAGTTTAACCCTTTTCACAGCCTGCGAAAAAGAAACGGAAAAAATCGTGGAAGTGGAAAAGGAAGCTCTTATTACGGTGGATTCCATTATGGTGGATCAAACCGAAGTTTCTCAGGGCGAAACAGTCATGCTTACTGCCAATATTACCAAAAAGCAGGGTGCAGGTACTGTTACCAAAACATGGACTGCTGATGGCGGTACTTTGAATAAAACGCAGGGCGATACTGTCATGTGGACCGCGCCCTCGGATTCCGGCGTTTATATGATTTCAGTACATGCCACCGATGGTGAAAACATTGCCATTGGCACCCGGAATATCGGCGTGGACATGTATTCACCGACGGAAACCCCTTATTATGTCGGATCATCCGTCTGCGCAAATTGCCACGGCAACAAAAATACCGCCTGGGCCATGACCGCCCATGCCGACGCCTGGGCAAGCCTGCATACCAGCGGTCATGCATCTCCTTCCTGCTACCCCTGCCACAGCGTGGGTTATGAAGGTCCGGACGGCAACGGCGGCTTTGATGAAGTGCCTATTGAGAAATTCCAGGACGTACAGTGCGAGAACTGCCATGGTGCGGGTTCCGAACACATCCAGTCCCCCAGTTCCAATCTGCTGACGCTGACCTTTGACGTGCAGAATTGCGGAAAATGCCACGAAGATGCCCATCATCCTTATATGGAACAATGGGAAGAATCCGGCCACAGCTTTGATCCCATTACCGGCGCCCACGGTGCACCCACCCGCGGAAGCTGCCAGGGATGTCACGAAGGCGTTTCTGCAGCAATTCGCCTGAGCGATGCCTCCTCGGCTTTTTACGGCGGCGGCGGCGACACCCGCGACACCCTGAACTATCACGGTATCAGCGGAAATATCAACAGCTCCATCGAAATGGGTCTGCAGCCGATTACCTGCCAGACCTGCCATGATCCGCATAGTGCAGATAATCCCGGTCAGTTGAGAACTTCTAAAGACATAACCCTGGTGAACGGTCAGGTCCTCAGTGAAAACAGTACAGCCCAGCTATGCGTTCAGTGCCATCACGCTCGTCACAGCGGTGAAGAACAGGTTCCCACCGGCGATGCTCACTTCGGACCGCATCCCAGCACGCAGGGTGATGTTGTTTACGGTATGAATGGTTATGAAGAAGTGAACCCCGGAATGACCTTTGTCTCTTCCGGGCACGGCAAAATTCACAATGCCTGCGCCGCCTGCCATGTTTACATGACCGATTTTGATCCGATTGCCGGAACCACCAATGTAGGTCATACTTTTGAACCTCGAGTGGAAGCCTGCCAGGACTGTCATGGCGCCAACGTAAGTTCGTTCGAAGATATTCAGGCTAAAAAAGACTTCGACAATGACGGCACAGTTGAAGCCCTTCGGGCTGAAGTTACCGGCCTTATGGAATTGCTGGCACAGACAATGGTAAATGCAGATACCACCGCCGGCGATACTCTTATGG
>JBAPTX010000512.1:0-3891 GCA_049282375.1 Calditrichia bacterium | reverse complement strand
GCTGATACAGGCCGGCATTCACGCCGGCGAAATTGACGGCAAAGATGCCGGATTTATGCTGATTCGCGATATGGTAATTCGCGGGAGTATGGATTCTTTGCTCGATAAAGCAAGCCTGCTTTTTATTCCAATCTTCAATGTGGACGGACACGAGCGGTTCGGCCCATATAACCGCATTAATCAGTCCGGACCGGAAGAAATGGGATGGCGGGTTACTGCCCAAAACCTGAATTTGAACCGTGATTTTCTAAAAGCGGATGCGCCGGAAATGCAGGCGTGGCTGAGGCTGTTCAATGAATGGAAACCCGATTTTCTGGTGGACTGCCATGTAACCGATGGCGCCGATTACCAGTATGCCGTAACCTACGATCTGGAACGCTATACAAATATTGCCGAACCGCTACGAGTCCTCAATACCGGAACACTGGTTCCGTTTCTGGAACAGAAAATGGAAAATGAGGGATTCCCCGTCATTCATTATGTCATGTTCAGGAACTGGAGCGATATAAACAGCGGATTAATGGCGAGAGCCACCGCTCCCCGGTATTCCACCGGGTATGGGGCGGTCCGTAACCGGATTTTTTTCCTGATAGAAACTCACATGCTGAAGGATTATAAAACAAGGGTAACGGCAACGTACAAAATGCTGAAAAACCTGCTGCTGTTTATTAACCGCTATTCCGGGGAGCTGCGCTCGGCCAATCAGAAGGCGGACCGCCTGACTGCCGATTCGCTGCAGGGCCGCTATCTGCCCATTCAATTTGAAACTTCCATGCAGGACAGTGAAATGATTGATTTCCGCGGTGTTAAATATGACCGTATCTCCAGCGATATTTCCGGCACCGATCGCGTTATTTACCACACGGAGCAGCCGCATACTTTTAAAATGCCTTATTACAACACCGTTTCCGTCAAAGATTCTGTTCAGGTGCCCTATGCTTATCTGGTTCCGCCGCAATGGAAACTGCAGATCGACCGTCTGCGGCTGCATGGATTAAATATTTTGTACCTGAAAAGAGATACCACTTTGCAGGTGAACAGTTATCGCTTTACCGGTGTGCAGTGGCGTGAGCTTCCGTTCGAAGGACATCATACCGTTTCCTGCACAACCGAGCCGCTGCAGGAGAAGCGGTTTTTTCCCGCAGGCACTGCCGTTATCATCATGAACCAGCCGGCAAGCCGGGCGGCCGTCCATTTGCTGGAACCCAAAGCGCCGGATTCATTTATTTCCTGGGGATTCTGGGACACCATTTTTGAACAAAAGGAGTATGCCGAGGGCTATGTAATGGAGCAACTGGCGAGAGAGATGCTGAAAAAAAATCCCCGTTTAAAAGAAGAATTCCAGAGCAAATTAGCAGGCGATTCTGCTTTTGCCGCCAGTCCCCGTCAGCGGCTTTATTTCTTTTACCGGCGTTCTCCCTACTGGGATGAACGGTTGAACCTTTATCCGGTGCGAATACTGCCTGAGAAAACAGTATTACCGCTAACAGAAGAAACCCCCTTTTTTCAGGGAGAGATACAATGATGAATTCCCGGAATAAATTTTATGATGAATTTGATATGGCGACGAGGGCAGAAGGCGCAGAACTGGATTACCGGACGCTTTTTCAGCGGGAACGCGACCGCATTATTTACAATTCCGCATTCCGCCGCCTGCAGAGCAAAACCCAGGTATTTTTTTCCGGCGAGTACGATTTTTACCGAACCCGGCTGACCCACTCGCTGGAGGTGGCCCAGATCGGCCGCTCCATCTGTTATTATCTGTGGAATGAAGACCCGGCACTCAAAAATCATTTCTATATTGATCCCGATTTAGTGGAGGCGGTTTGCCTGGCACATGATATGGGTCACCCGCCCTTCGGCCATGCCGGGGAGCGCATCCTGAACCGGCTGATGCTGCCTTTTGGCGGGTTTGAAGGGAACGCACAAACACTGCGGATGCTGACTGATATTATTTATTCTGATTCCGGGCGGCGAAAAGGAATGAATCCTTCGCGGGCACTCCTGGACGGTGTTTTAAAATACAAGACTCTCTTTGGTGAATCTCCCGATAAATCCCGCCATTTTTTATATGATGACCAGAGAAAGATTCTGGATTTCGTTTTGGATAACCGTTCTTTCCCGCCGGATTTGTCACCCGGGAAAGCCCGTAACGGATTCCGCAGCATTGAATGTCAGATTATGGATTGGGCGGATGATACGGCATATTCATTGAATGATATTGTGGACGGCCGGTATGCCGGATTTATTAATCGCAGGAATCTGGAGCACTGGGCTGCCGGACAGCAGATTTCGAAGGTTGCGGAAAAATGGATCACAGAATTGATGGACAGCCTCAACAGCAATACCCTTGAGCGCGATTTTGCCCGAAAGATTGGCAAATTCATCAAGGCATCGCGCTTAATACCGCAGGAAAGTTTACTTTCGGATATCAGCCGGCGTTTTTCGTATTCCCTGCAGGTTGAGGATGTAGTTCAGGAAGAATCAGCTCTCTATCAGCATATCTCGCGTGATCTGGTTTTTCGTTCCCCCCAGTTGCATCAACTGGAAGTCAAATGGGATCATGTATTAACGCGCCTGTTTACGATATTTCAGGAAAATTACAGTGCCGCGGAAAAAAACCGGCTGTCACTCTTTTCAAAGGAGGTGGATGATTTGCTGCGCAGAGAAGAGCAGGCCGGTGTGCGGGCGCGGCTGATTTGCGACCAGATTGCGGGCATGACGGACGGGTTTGCCCTGCGGACTTTCAAACGGTTGTTCGATCCCGATTTTGGTTCGATTCTCGACCTGGTTTAATTGTTTAATTCACAAAACCAAAAAGCCTCTTTAATATCGCTGCTATTATGTCCTGTAAATAAAACGATGGGGCTGCCAGAATTTTTAATTATTCATCAGGCATATTCGTGATTAATATCATTATGGCAGGAATAAAGTTTAATAGCTTCTGCTTTGTTCTCAGCTTTCCGCTTCAGGCCGGTATTCCGGTCTCCCTGATCTTCAAACACCATTCTAAAACGAGCAGTAGAGAAGCATTCCTGCTCTTCTAAAAACTTGAATCGGTCTTTTATCGTTTAGATCAAATCGAAACGGCTTTAACTTTATTAATTTTCGGCGTTTTAAATGGCATAACTGCAAATTCGGTCTGTGTGCTGAAATGAAAAAAGAAAATACGAATTACTCATGACCTATCTGAAATTTATCCGGCAGTACCGCTCACCCGCTAATATGAGCAACCGGTTTTTAGAAATTTTAAAACGGTATAATTTTGATGAAGCTGCTTTTCAAACAGGTGTCAAAAATTTCATACAGGATTGTAATCAACACAACATTATTCCCACCTTGCCGGTAACCGCACAGGTTGCAAAAAAATATCATCAGTTTTTTCAAAATTTAAATGAGCTGCAATCGGAAATCGCCTGTCATGGCGAACAAATGCAGGATTATACCCTGCTTTCCGATCAGCAGAAAAAAGATTCATTGATTGAAGCATTTATGATTTTTCAGGAAACCGGCATTCCTTTGCATGGAATCCGCTTCCCCTACCTTCGGGCGGATGAAGTCTCCCTGAATTTTGTTGCAGACCTGCAACTGGATTATGACAACAGCCTGCCTTTTTGGTGGGCGGTGGATGAGTGGGACAAAGGCAGGCATCACTATATTGTGGAAAAAATGCGACGGCAGTATAATGCCCTTCTGCCCGATCAGCATTTTGTAATCCCGCGCTTCAGGAACGGCATTATTCAGATTCCGGCTTCACTGCCGGATGATGATCTGTTATGGGACCGTGCGCTGGTGCGCAAAGACGATCAGATCCTTGCAATTTGGAAACAGGTGCTGGACGGGACCATGAAACAGGGCGGCTTATTCTCCCTTATTTTGCATCCCGAGCGC
>JBAPTX010000511.1:0-14798 GCA_049282375.1 Calditrichia bacterium | reverse complement strand
GGGCGGGAGCGGCGCCTCCAGTTTCCGGCGGGAAAAACACGTCCCCAAGGGCGGCCCGGACGGCGGCGACGGCGGTCGCGGCGGCAGCATAATCCTGCAGGTGGATCCCCATCTGCGTACCCTGGTGGACTTCCGTTACAAAAAACATTATGTGGCACGGCACGGACAGCACGGAATGGGCAAAAAAAAATATGGAAAAGCAGCGGATGACATCATCGTGCGGGTACCGGCCGGCACTACTGTAAACGAAGCGGATAGTGAACGTTTTCTGGCGGATCTGTTAAAACCCGGGGAAGAGTTTGTGGCAGCCGCGGGCGGGAAAGGCGGGCGCGGAAATGCCCATTTCGCAACTCCCACCCATCAGGCGCCCCGCGAATGGGAGGTCGGTGAGCCTGGCGAGGAGCGATGGCTGATCCTGGAATTAAAATTAATTGCCGATGTCGGGCTGGTGGGAAAACCGAATGCCGGCAAATCCACCCTGCTGTCCAGGTTATCCGCTGCACGGCCCAAAATTGCCGAATACCCGTTTACAACACTGCAGCCGAATCTGGGGATTGTCCGAATCGACGAATCCCGCAGTTTTGTAATGGCGGATATCCCGGGCCTGATTGAGGGGGCTCATCAGGGAAAGGGCCTCGGGCTGCAGTTTTTACGGCATGTGGAACGCACCCGTATGCTGATTTATCTGATTGACCCCATTGAAGATGATCCTGTAAAAACCTGGCAGGTTCTGAAAAATGAATTGGCAGAATACAGCCGGGAATTGCCCGCGAAATCAGCGCTGCTCTTACTGACCAAAAAAGATGCCTGGCAGGAGAATCATCTGCAGCAGGTTAAAACAGCATTTGAGCTGCCGGTTCTGGCTGTTTCAGGAATTTCCGGGGAAGGACTGGATGAATTAAAATGGTTCATCTGGTCGCACCTGCAGGAGCTCGAAAAGGCGAGCACCGCCGGATCGGAGTCCGAGATCGGCTGAAAGCCGGGTATAGTTTTGTGCGGCTGAGGCCGGATATCTGCTGGTTTTGGGATTGACTTGAAAAACATATAGAGTTAAAAAACTAAAATTATTTTTCCGCAGAAACCTGGAGTAATGAATATCTGATTGCGCCCATCACCGGCGAAAAACACGAATTTTATTGCAATGAATAAAAACAGCGCTCCCAAACTTTCAGATTTGCTTTATCTGCTGACCATTCCCCGGATCGGTCCGGGACGAATCCGCCGTTTATTCCAGGTATTTCATTCCCTTGATGAAATATTGCAGGCCCCGCTGCAGAATTTACTGCGGGTGGAAGGAATCGAAAAAAAACTGGCGGAGCAGATTAAAACCGGCGGATCCCGTGCGGAAGCCGACCGTCAGTTGGAGCTGATTCAAGAACATGGGGTTAAAACCGTTTCCCTGTGGGATGAAGATTATCCCGCCGCTCTTAAGAATATTCCGGACCCTCCCCTGATCCTGTTTTACCGCGGGCTGCTGAAACCTGAGCAGCGGCGCTCCATTGCCGTAGTGGGAACCCGCTCCCCCTCCAATTACGGAAAAGTGGTTACCGCACAGCTTGTGCAGGAGCTTTGCCGTGAAAATATAACCATTATCAGTGGAATGGCACGGGGAGTGGATGCGGTCGCGCACCGGGCGGCGCTGCAAAACGGCGGGGAAACGCTGGCAGTGCTGGGCTGCGGTATCGAGAGATGTTATCCGCCGGATAATCGCCGGCTTTATCAGGATATCCCGCAGCAGGGGGCAATTTTATCAGAGTTTTTTATCGGGACCGGACCGGATGCGGTAAATTTTCCCCGCAGAAACCGGGTAATCAGCGGATTAAGCGCCGGTACTCTGGTCATAGAAGCGGGCGACCGCAGCGGTGCCCTGATCACCGCTTATTATGCCCTGAACCACAATCGGGAAGTTTTTGCCGTGCCGGGAAATATCAACAATCCCAAAAGTAACGGCGCCAACCGCCTGCTTAAACAGGGCGCCAAACTGGTGCAGAGCGTGGATGATATCCTGGAAGAAATTTCTGATTTGCGTCATGGTAACACAAAGGGTCAGCCGCGCCCGGTCCCGGAGCATTTATCCGGTTTTGAAAAGCAGGTGCTGGAACAGCTTTCCGGCGATCCAATCCATATCGACCGGCTGGTGCAGGACCTTCAGGATTCCCCCTCGGCCATCCTCACCGCGCTGCTGACGCTGGAATTATCCGGGCTGGTGCAGCAGTTGGCAGGTAAAATGTTTGTCCGGCTTTAAACAACTCTCCGCTTCATTTTCAGAAAATCATTTTTATTCGTTTCTTTAAATCCGCAGACAAACTTCACTATATTTGGCTTCGCATTTCATTTATTCAATCGGAGTACTTATGGCATTGAAAATATTACATACCGCAGATTTGCATCTCGGGATGAAGTTTATCCGCGGCTATCCGCCGGATGTGCAGGAAAAACTCGTAAAGGCCCGGGCGGAAACATTGCATCGCCTGGTTGAAGTTGCCAATAAAAATAATTGTGATCTGCTGGTAATTGCCGGAGACCTGTTTGACAGTCAGCGCATCAACAAAACGGAAATTCTGGAAGCCGCTCAAATTATCGGGCGCTTTAACGGTGCAGCGGCGCTGGTCCTTCCCGGGAATCACGATTATCTGCAGAGCGGCGATTCCAGATTATGGGATACTTTCCGGCAGAATATGGCGGAGAACTGCCTGCTGCTGGCGGATACCCGGGCGCTGGACCTGCGCCCCCACGGGGTTGATGCCGCGGTTTATCCGGCCCCCTGCAGCACCAAACATTCATCTGAAAACATGCTTGGCTGGCTGGATCATGCCGTCCGCGATCCGGAAATCCGCCATCACTTTGGAGTAGCGCACGGCAGCCTGCAGGGAATTTCCCCGGATTTTAACTCAGATTACTTTCCCATGAATGAAGCGGAACTGCTGGAAAAGGGACTGGATTTCTGGCTGCTGGGCCATACCCACATCCGTTTGCCGCTGCAGGAGAGTGGAAGCGGCGCCCGCATTTTTATGCCCGCCACACCCGAGCCGGACGGATTTGACTGTGGTCATTCCGGTTCCGCCTGGCTGCTGCAGGCGGATGATGAAGGAAAATTATCGTATCAGGCAGTCTCCAGCGGGCGCTACCGTTTTCTGCGTATTCAGGCGGAATTGAACAGTGCAGAAGATGCCGGTAAACTGCTGGCTGAATTCAAAATATTAAAAAGAGAAACCCATCTGGTAAAGCTGCAATTGAAAGGACGGGCCTCCGGCGATGTTTTTGATGGTCTGGATTCCCTGTTGAAGCAGCTTCAGCAGCAGGTGCTTTATCTGGAAACCGATGCCTCCGGCCTGCTGCGCAAGATTTCGGCGGAGGATATCGGCCGGGAATTCACCGAAGGCTCTTTCCCTTTCCGGCTGTTGAACCGGCTGCAGGAAGAAGGCCGCAATCCGCTTTCCCTGCAGATGGCCTATGATCTGGTGCGGGAGGCAAAGTCATGATCATCCGGAAACTGCACCTGCATCCTTTTGCCGCTGCTTCCGATCTGGAAATTGAACTGGATAAAAATCTGAATGTGCTGCTGGGACCCAATGAAGCCGGCAAAAGCACCCTGGTAAACGCCTTAAAGCTGGTGCTGTTTGCACCGGTTCATCCGGGAAAACGTCAGTTCGAAAAGGAATTTCAGCGGTTCATCCCTCTGGGCGGCGGCGATACCATTCGCGTATCTCTGGGGTTTTCAGTAAAAGGTAAAGAATTTCTGCTGCAGAAAAGCTGGGGCGGGGAGAAGCAGAGCCGCCTGCAGTTGCCCGGCGGTGGAAGTATATCCGATGCGGCGGCGGTGCAGCAAAAAATGGACGAATTGCTGATTCTGCAGCCCGGCACTTTCAACAATGTTCTCATAGCCTACCAGAATTCCCTGATGGAAACCATTGTGCATTTAAATCTGGCGAACTCCACGGCAACCCGCGATCTGAATACCCTGCTGCGGAAAGCCATCTTCGAAACAGACGGCATTTCCATTGAAAAACTGGAGCAGAATATCCGTGAGAAGTACAATGCTTATTTGGGCTGCTGGGATCTGCGGTTGAATTTGCCGGAAAAAAACCGCGGTATTGACAATCCCTGGAAAAAGGGAGTGGGCAAGGTTCTGGAGGCTTATTACCGCCGGGAATCTCTGCAGCGGGAATTGGCGGATGCCCGCAATTATGACCGGGAAATGGATGAGCTGGTCAGGAAACACGGAACTGCAGAACTTGAGATTAAATCGCTGCGCGAATATCTGTCCCGGTACAGACCTGCTGTAGAAGATGCCCGCAGCCGGGCGCTGCTGGAAGCACAGTTAAAGTCTGCTGAACTGGAAGAAGGGCAATTGCGGGAAATTTCCCAGAGTTGGCCGGCTGTTGAACAGGAACTGAAAAACCGCAGGGAACAGCTTGCCGAACTGGAAAAGAAAAATAAATTACTCATTGAGGAAGAACAGACCGTCCGGCAGTATGAACAAAACCGGCGCCGGCTGGAAGTTTTTCAGAAAGCGAAAAAGAAAAAAGAAGAGCAGAAATCCCTTCAGGAAAAAATCGCTTCCATGAAATCCATTGAAACAGAAGATTTTAATCTCCTGAAAAAAACCAGCGGGGAATTGAACCGCATACGCACCAGCCTGAAAGCCGGTAAACTGGCCATGAGGATGGAAGCAAAAACAGCGCTGACCCTGAACCTGACCCGTGATCTGGAAGGCGAAAAGCAGATAAAGATTTCAGCCGGTGAACCGCTTCAGGTGGAAGCCGGGGGCAAAATTTTGCTGAAACATCAGGACTGGGTGCTGCAGTTAAGCTCCGGCACGGACGATTTTGAAAATCTGCAGAAAGAATACAGCCGTCAGACGGAGATTTATGATAAACTGCTGAAGCGCTATGAAGTCAGCGGGCTGGAAGAAGCGCAGAAATTGAAGGATGAAGCGGACGATGCCCGGCGGCTGCTTCAAATGCAGAAAAGTCAGTTAGACGAGCTGCTCAGCGGGGAAAATTCATACGAAGAGCTGGAAGCATTTGCGGCAGGTTTTAAAGAGAGTGGGACAGCACGCCCGCTGACCTCGGTTGCAGCCGAAGCGGGTGAGGTGAGCGGCAAACTGGTTCAGGTGCACAGCAGCATTAAAGAGAATAAAAGCCGGCTGGAGCAGTGGGAAAAATCTTACGGTACTAAAGAAAAGCTGCTGGATACCCTTGTTGATAAGCGAGGGGCAGTACAGAAATTCCGCAAAGAACTTGGGAGCCTCTCTCCTTTGCCGGATTCGGTGGAATCACCACGGGAATTTATCCGCGCATTTGAATTAAGAGAACAGCAGTTGCAGCAGCGGGAAAAAGACAGGGCTGATCTGCGGGTACAGATTGCCGAACTGGAAGGCCGCGCCCCGCAGGAAACAGTAGAAACTCTGGAAAAAATGCTGGAAAATACCGGCGCCGACTTCAACCGGATCCATAAAGAGGGGCTTGCAGTGCAGGAAATCCTGCAGAATTTTCAGGAAGTAAAAAAAGAAATGGACTCCCGCACCCTGGACCCGTGGCTGAATGAGATAAAAAAAATGCTCGGTCCCCTGACCGGCAGCCGTTATAAACTGATCAATCTGGAAGATGGCCGCCCCAGCGGGATTGTCAGCAGCAACGGCCTGGAAATGCCGTTTGATTATTTATCCGCGGCAACCCGGGACGGCCTTGCCCTGGCGCTGCGGCTCTCTATGGCCCGTTATTTCCTGCGGGAAAGCGACGGATTTCTGGTAATGGACGACCCGCTGGTGGATATGGACCCGCTGCGCCGGGAAGCGGCAGCGAAAATTATTCAGGAATTCGCGCGGGAAAAACAGGTCATCATTCTCACCTGCCACCCTGCCCATGCCGCGCTGCTGGCGGGCAACCGTATTGAATTGCCGGCACCGGACCGCTAATTCAGTTGAAGAAGGTAAAGCAAAAGAAGCGCCTCCTTTTTTTAAATAAATCCGGAACAATTGCATTATAAATCTATTGCATAAGCAAAGAACGGGTGCCGGGCAGCGGTGCCTGCCTTATTTATTTTAACAAGGAGTATTTATGTCTCAACCCAAAAAAGGCGATGTGGTAAAGGTGCATTATACCGGAAAATTTAATGACGGGACCGTTTTTGATTCCTCCCGTGACCAGGAGCCCCTGCAGTTTACAATTGGTGAGGGACAGATCATTCCCGGTTTTGAAAAAGCGGTAATGGATCTGGAAGCAGGTGAAACGGTTTCGGTGGAAATTCCACCGGCTGATGCTTACGGGCAGTATAATAAAGATTTGGTTCAAAAAGTACCCAAGAATCAGTTGCCGCAGGATCTGGAACCGAAGGTCGGGCAGCAACTGGAAGCTGTGCAGGACAATGGCGCCCGTATCCCGCTCAGGATTTCGGAAGTAAATGAAGAAGATGTGGTGGTGGATGCCAACCATCCGCTGGCAGGAAAAGACCTGAACTTCGATATTGAACTGGTGGAAATCCTTTAAACAAGCCGTAAAGAATCTGATTTCGTTATAGAATAAAAAGGGCTGCCGGAAGGCAGCCTTTTTTTATACTCTCCAATATGTATTTTCAGCGGGGTTGTTTAACAATTTCCATCGCAAACTGCGGATTTTTTAAAGACTGAAATCCAAACTGCCGGTAAAGCCCCTGCGCATCCACAGTATTCAGCCCCCAGCGCTGCAGGCTTTGTAAATCGGGATGATCCATAATTTCCTGCATCAAATTTTTGCCAAGCCCGCTTCCGCGATAAGCGGGCAAAATAAACAGGTCCAAAATCCAGGCAAACACCGCAAAATCGCTGACCACCCGCGCAAATCCCACCTGCTTTCCGCTTTCACTATAAACGCCAAAACACAGCGAATTTTCTACGGCCCGGTTTACCGTCTGCAAACTTCTTCCCTTTGCCCAGTAACTTTCCCGGCTCAGGAAACTATGGATCATCGGGATATCCAGTTTGGACTTATCGGTGGAAATGGTAAACCGCATCACTTGTTCCCGGCGTGCAGCGGTTCAAAATTAATGAAATCGGCATGATGCACAATAATGCCTTCCGTGCTGCGCCAGCGCCCGTTTCCTTCCCCGGCATGCACAGCGATAATATGCAGCACTTCCTCCGGGATGCCTTCGTTAAAAGCCAAACCCACACCGGAAAAAGGATGGCGCACATATTTGCCCTCGTGGGCTTTTATAAAACGGCCGTCCTTCTCCACATATTCCAGAATTTTGCCCACATCATGCAGCAGCGCACCCGCCAGCAGATAATCCAGGTGAACAGGCATGGTATCTCCATAAACTTCCTGCAATGCAGCAGCGGCATTTACCGCCACTTTTATCACGCCGCGGGTGTGTTCCACAAAGTTAGCCGGACAGGGGTCAATCAGCAAAGTAAACGGCATCCGCAGCATATCCTGCGGCTGCATTCCACGCTGCTTCAGTGCCTTTATCCAAACACCGATCACCTGTTCCCGCAGTTTACTGTCCGTTACTTTTTCAAATTCCGGTATCAGTTTAATCAGCTCTTCGCGCATAGGGTTCTCCTCCGTTTTTGGGCTTAAATCTATATCTGTTTTCCCGCCGGATGCAGTAACTTTATTTTTTAGAATGCCTTCATTTACTCTCTTTCAGGCATTCCCGTCCCCACCCGAAATTTCAGACAATTCTTGCAAACTATTTTTTCCTGATGTATCATTCTCTGCCAATATTTCTTTGAACAACTTGAAAAAAAAGAGGTGAATCTGATGTCCCTGGAAAAACTGAATCAAGCATTGCAGCAGGATGTGGACAGTCTGAAAGCCGAAGGGCGTGCCAAAGCACCGGAACGGGTCATCGTGGATTATCTGCCGCCGCAGGACGGCCGCGGCCCCCGTTATAAGCTGAAGGATGCCCGTCAGGAATTTATCCGTATGAATTCCAACAGCTATCTTTCGCTGTCGCACCATCCGGAAATGCTGGAGGTTGCCGATGAAGCCGGTAAGCAATTCGGTGTGGGGCCGGGTGCAGTGCGTTTCATTGACGGTACCTTTCACTACCATGTAGCGCTGGAAAACCGCATTGCCGGGTTTGTGGATAAACCGGCGGCTAAAATATTCAATTCCGCCTACACTGCCAACTGCGGGCTGGCGCTGGCTATTTCCGGTAAAGGCAGCTACTGGGTGGGCGACCAACTGAATCACAACAGCATTATCCGCGCCATGCGCATTGCCAATGTACCGAGCGGGCAAAAAGGCATTTACCGGCACAACAACATGGATGAACTTCGCCGGCGGCTGGAGGAAGCGCCGGCGGACAGCAAGCGGGTGATCATCATTTTTGACGGGATTTTCAGTATGCGCGGGGATTATGCCCCGATTGATAAAATTGTAGAAATCGCTGAAGAGTTTGAAGATCGTTTCGAGGAAGGCATTATTACTGTGGTGGACGATTCTCACGGGATCGGCGCTTACGGAGAAAGCGGCCGCGGTACTGCAGAATTTACCGGTGCACAGCCGGATATTATAGTCGGTACTTTTGGCAAAGCCTTTGGAGTGAATGGCGGGTTTATTGCGGCAAGCCCGGAAGTGATAGAAGCAGTGCGCCAGAAAGCTGACACCTACATTTATACCAATCCGCTCAGTGTGGCGGATTGCGCCGCAGCGCAGAAAGCGGTGGATATTACCGACAGCCATGAAGGACGGGATCGCCTGAAGCATCTGCATGAAAGGATTCATCAGTTCCGCGAAGGCATCAAAAAGGAAGGATATGAATCCATTCCCGGCCCGCACCCCGTGGTGCCTGTGCTGGTACGCGACACGGCCAAAACACATCAAATGGTAAAATATCTATTTGATAAAGGGATTTTGGTAGTGGGGCTTACATTTCCGGTGGTTCCCCGCGGAGACGAAACCCTGCGTTTCCAGATCAATGCCGCCCATACCGCTGATGATGTGGATTATGTGTTGAAGGCTTTATCCGATTTTAAAAAAGGAAACTGAAAGTAAATACCCTCCGCCGGGAAGGCCTGGCTGGCCGGGTTTACTTTTTTTTAAACCAAAAGGAAGTATGATGAGTCGTCAGAAAATAAAAAGACTGACCGAATCGGTTAAATGCGCCGGTTGAGCGTCCAAGCTTAGCCTGACGGAGTTAGGCCGGTTGCTGGAGCAGCTTCCCCGTCCGTCGGACCCCCGCTTGCTGGTAGGTTCCGATACGGCGGATGATGCCGGTGTGTACAAACTGAATGAGGAAACCGCGCTCATTCAGACGGTGGATTTCTTCACGCCAATTGTGGATGATCCCTATGCCTTCGGGCAGATTTCCGCCGCAAATTCATTGAGTGATGTTTACGCAATGGGCGGCACACCGCTGACGGCGCTTAACATAGTGGGATTTCACCCTAAAAATTTCCCGCTGGAAGTTCTGGGGGAAATTCTGAAAGGCGGTTACGATAAAGCTGCGGAAGCCGGAGCCCTGATTGTTGGCGGGCATACTGTGCAGGATGAAGAAATGAAATACGGGCTGGCGGTTACCGGGCTTGTTCATCCGGAGAAAGTAATCACCAATGCCGGTGCAAAACCAGGCGATTTGCTGGTGCTGACAAAACCACTGGGAACCGGCATTATTACCACCGCCCTGAAAGCCGGTAAAAAAATGGGGGAGCTGGAAAAGGAAGTTATCCGGGTGATGTCTGTGCTCAACAAGGCGGCCTGCGAAACCATGGTGGCGGTGGGAGTCCACGCCTGCACAGATATTACAGGTTTTGGCCTGCTGGGACACGCCTGCGAAATGGCAGCCGCAAGCAAAGCCGCCCTGAAACTGCGCATATCTGCCGTGCCGTTTTTCCCCAAAACGCAAGAACTGATCAAAAACGGTTTTGTCCCCGGGGGTACTCATACCAACCAATTGTATTTAAAAGATAAAGTTCGCTTCGGGCAGGGGGTTTCCCAGGAACAGGCCACCCTTCTTTTTGATGCCCAGACTTCGGGCGGGTTATTAATAGCTGTAGCGCCTGAAAAGGCGGATGAGCTGCTTGAAAGGCTGCAAAGCAACGGTGTGGAATGGCGGGCGGTAATCGGGGAGGTTGTGGAGAGCCAGCCGGGAACGATTACGGTAAATTCCTGATTGCGCCGGAAATTTGTTTATGGCATGTCCGTATTCCGGTTGGGCAAAATCAGTCCGAAAGAACTTTTTATCAGGTCGGAAATCTGCCGGATGCAGAGAGCATTTTTTACACGCAGATCAAACAAGCCTGTAGTAACAATCCTGACAATCCCCTCATATTATACTGACAATAGAATTGTATTACCTCTGATTGCCCGGTACTTAAATATGGTATTACCATTTAATTAATTAAAACGATATGGAAATCAAAACAGGGAGATGGTAATGTCACGATTCAGAATTGCCTTAAGTGTTTTGCTGGTAATCTTTATCAGCCAGTTGGCTTTTGCGGGGGACGGCGCTGCCAAATTATCTGATCATCTGAAAAAATACACCAACGATATGCGCGCCGAGGTGAAAGCTGCCGATATGCCCGCCGAAAAACGCCGGATTATGAATGAATCCCTGCAGGATTTAAACACAGCTCTGCAGCGGGTGGAAAAAATGCCGGCGGTTTCTCAGGAAGACCGTGAAGGTATAAACCGCCTGCAGAAAATGGTCGGTGATCAGTTGGATGAGCTGAACGGTAAAAACGGGATGCAGGCCGTGCAGGATAATGAGTTAAATGATTATGCCAATTATATTCAGCAGAATCTGGAACAGGCGGATAAATATGTTACCATCAGCATTACCACAGTACTGCTGGTCGTAATCATCCTTCTGCTGATATAACTGAACAATAAATTATTGATTTGCTTCTCTCCAAAACAGAATCGGCGTCATAAAAAAGTATGGCGCCATTTTCTTTTTACGCTTTCACTTCCTGCCCTGCTGATATTTTCCGGCAGTTTTTCCTGCCAGCGTTCCCTGACCCGCCCGTTCGGGGAAACGGCTGCGCCTTCCGCCAGAGTGCCGGACTATTCCGTTATCTATTTAATTCACGGGGACGGCAGCTATCTCTATCACGATAACGAAGGAAGGGCTCATCAGTCGGATCAGGAAATGCTGGTCACTGCCCGGCAAATTGCAGCCCGGCTTAGCAACGGTGAAGTATTCATCTATTATCAGCAGCCCAAAAAACGGCTGCTATGGCTTTTTCCGCAAAATGACGGGCGGTTTTATTATTATCGGCGGGGGAAACTGATAGCGGAAAAAGGATATCGCCGGCACCCGGAAGGAGCGGCGCTTGCCCCCGAGGCGGAACTGTTTCGCACCTTTGGTTATAACCCTCCCCTGGAAACCGACAGCATTTCCCGCTATTTATTTTATTTCGGGCACAGCATTCCGGAATGGCCGGGGGAAGCCTATCATGCTTCCTTTCCGCAGGCGTCTTTCACAATTAACGATCTGGTAAAAGGGCTGCGTCCTTTTCTGGCAAGCGCCAAGGCAGATCGATTTGATATTCTGATGCTGTCCACCTGCACAAACGGAACGCCCGGTTCCGTTGCCGCCCTGTCACCGCTCAGCCGCTTCATTATCGCTTCGCCCGGCGATCTGCATTTATCCCAAATGAGTACTTTACCCCTGCTGGACTTAATAGATGAGCCACGCCTTCCGGCGGAAGAACTGGCACACCGCCTGGCGCAGCAAAGTTTTGAAGGGTTATCCCGGCGCACCCTTACGGAAGTGACCATTGCCCTTTACGATACCCGGAAAACCGCTCCCTTTTTGCAACAATACGGAGAACTACATCAGAACTACTCCAATACAGAGTTAAACCGCAGCGGCATGGAATGTGTAGATTGTGCTTTGTTGGAAGGATTCCCGGCGGCCAAAGCCGGAACGGGAGTTGAAATTTTTTATAAACCGCCCCGTTTCGGGAAAAACCGGAAAAAGAACAGTCATTCCGGCTGGAACTGCTGGCGCCCTGTTTCGCAGTTACCAGGCGAATAAAGCGGCGGCGTTTTCGCTGGTAATCCGGCAAAGATCCGCAAAATCCATTTCATAAAATTCTGCGAGTTTTTCGGCGGTAAAGCGCACAAAAGAGGGTTCATTACCCCTGCCGCGGTAAGGCTCCGGCGTCAGAAAAGGCGAATCGGTTTCCAGCAGCAGCCGCTCCAACGGCACCTGCCGCACAGTGTCCCACTGCCGGAAATTCTTGAAAGTCACCACCCCGGTAAAGGAAATATGCAAACCTTTTTCCAGATAAAACTGGACATCGGCGGGAGTGCCGGCAAAGGAGTGCATAACGCCGTGCAGCCGGTGTATGTTATTTTCCCTGAAAAATTGCTGCATTTCCGCCTGCGCCTCCCTGTTATGGATCACCACCGGGAGTTCCAGTTCGGCTGCCAGTTCCAGCATGTTTTTGAAGACCGGAAGCTGTTCCTGCAGCGGCACTTCTTTCCAGTATAAATCCAGCCCGATTTCCCCAATCGCGGCCACCTTTTCGCTTTCTTTTATCATTGCCGCAAACTGACCGCTACCCCGGTCCGGATTTTGCCGGATATCGGTGGGATGCAGGCCAACCGCTGCATAAACGGACGGATTCTCTTCTGCAATTTGCAGAGATTTTCGGGAGGATTCCAGTTCTGTGCCCAGAGTCAGGATGCGGTTTACTCCTGCGTCCCGGGCACGCTGCAGCACCGCCGGCAGATCTTTTTCAAACTGCCCGAAATGAAGGTGTGTATGTGTGTCCGTCAGATTCAGCATTATTAAAATCCAAAAAAGATAAAGGTTACCAGCACAAACAGCGGCACCAGTAACAGCACTGAATAGATCATGTATCCGAAGAAAGAAGGCATCTTGATATTTTGTTCTTCGGCAATGGATTTTACCATAAAATTCGGGGCATTCCCGATATAGGTCATTGCCCCGAAAAACACCGCTCCGGTGCTGATCGCCTTTAAATAGATTTCCTGTTCTGCAATCAGCCTGGCAACGGCAAGCGGTTCGGGAATTCCGGCAAAAAACTGACCCAATGCGGTATTCATAAAGGTAAGGTAAGTGGGCGCATTATCCAGAAAACTGGAAAGTGAACCGGTAACCCAGAAATAGTGCCAGGGTTCCTTCACAGCTTCAATGATGAAATTCAAGTGGCCCTCTTCCCCTGCTTTCAGCATGGCAAGGGCGGGGATGATGGTCATAAAAATGCCGGCAAATAATTTTGCAACTTCCACAATGGGGAACCAGCTGAACTCGTTTCCTTTGCGGATGACCTGTGCTGTTGTTTTTAAAGAAAGCAAACCCATCAGGATCAGAAATACATCGCGGATAATGCTTTGAATGGTCACATGCACCCCGAAAATGGAAACCTGGCCCAGTTGCACGAGTCCGCTGAACAATACGCCGGCAATTATTCCCAGCAGAAAGAAAATATTATGCAGTCCGCTGATGGTCAGGCGTGCTTCACGGGTCTGCATTTTGCTGCCGGAGTGTTTCATTTCATATTCTTCCAGAATTTCGATAGAATCCAGTCCATGCGCCATTTTAATGTGGTGGTGACCGAGTTTTAACTTTGAGGGCCATCCCTCCCGCTGATACATAACCGAATCAAAAATAAAAAAGAGAAGCAGCAGACTGCCGGCCAGCATTGCCATTTCAGTAAAGAGGTTGAATGTCCAGAAAAAAGGAACGTGGTGCAGGAAGCCCAGGAACAGCGGGGGATCTCCCAGCGGCGTCAGCGAACCGCCGATATTTGCCACCAGAAAAATGAAGAAAACCACCAGGTGAATTTTTGAGCGGCGGAATTTATTCATCCGGATCAGGGGCCGGATCAGCACCATTGCCGCACCGGTGGTGCCGATCCACGATGCCAGGAAGGTGCCGATAAGCAGAAGCAAAAGATTTGCAAGAGGGGTTCCTACCGGGGCGCCGCCAACCAGAATACCGCCGGCAACTGTAAAAAGAGCCCATAAAAGAATAATAAAAGGAATGTAATCCATCAGGTAAATATGCAGAATTTCATAAAGGGCATCGCCCTGATATGCCAGCACGAAGGGGATGGCAAACAGCAGCGCCCAGAAAGCCGAAACTTTGCCAAAATGATGGTGCCAGAAATGGGGTTTCACCAAGGGAAATATGGCAATGGAAAGCAGGATACCCGCAAAGGGGATAATGCTCCAGAAGGGCAGCTTTTTGCCAAGATCAGAATGCCCGGTGTCCACTCCGTGGTCTGCTTCCACTTGTATCTTTCCCTGTCCGGCGTCGGGCAATTCCTGGTGTTGTGCCAGAACGGCGCTTGCCTGCATCAGAATAAGCAAGCTGACAAGAAGCACCAGCACCTTTCGGTATTTTGCAGGCGGGTGTGGGCGAGGCATCCATCTGGTTTTCTGCGGAAATCTGAAATCATTCCGGTTTATACAATTTGAGATGCTGCGGGGAAACCCGGTGGACATTGGGAGGCTCTCCTGTTTTAAATTCAAAGGCAGGAAACTAACTTACAATTCAGGATCAGTCAAAGTTAATTTTAATTTCGGGTTGAATTATCAGGCATCCGGTAACTATTATGGAACCGTTTTTTATATTTGGAAGACCACAAAATGCCTCAAACATTTATTAAATATTTTAGAAAGGAAAAAGCCTATGAAATCAATTCACTTTTTCTCACTGCTGCTGGTTGTTGTGTTTGCCTTCGGAGGGGTTATCATGGCGCGGCCGCTGCAGTTTGAAGACATGTTCGCCATGGGCAGGGTCGCGGATCCGCAGATTTCGCCCGACGGAAAATGGATCGCCTACACCGTAACCCGCTACAGCATGGAGGAAAACAAAGGGAATTCCGA
>JBAPTX010000510.1:0-2800 GCA_049282375.1 Calditrichia bacterium | reverse complement strand
TGAGAAAAAAATAATTAGAATAGAATATGTGTGGTTTATGCCGAGTATCACCTCCTTTTGAAATTCCTGCTACCCTGCAAAATAGGGGAGATTATTAATGAGTATGAATAGACCAATAATGAAGATTGTGAAAACGGGTTCTGCACATTTCTTTTTCTTCGGAATAAATATATTTATTTTTTAAACGAAATCAATTTCTTTAAAAACTTTTATGATAGTCTTTACTTTAAATTTCTATCCCGATGTTTCATTATCGGATTATACCGGGTGAATATTTAATTTTACCTTTCTGAAAATAAATATTCCGTAGATTTTCTAAAAAAAATAGTTTTCCGGTTTTTTAGAAACACCTGATTTTTCATCCAAACTGGAATTTGGTGCTTCAGGCAGCAGAAGCATTTCTGCCTTCGGCCAATAAAACCTTGTATGCCAGAAGTAAAATCATTTATATTTATTACCAAAAAACCGGGAGATTCGATAGATGGACTTTTTTTTAATGGCGGTGGTGACGGGAATTCTGGCAACTGCAGTGATGACTTTTTTTCTTTGGATTGTAAATAAAACCGGTTTGGCTAACGCAGATATGGTAAGAGCACTTGGAAGCGGCATAACCCGTTCCTATGATAAGGCGATGGCGCCCGGCATGATTTTGCATTTCGTTGCCGGAATTATTTTTGCGATGATTTATATCGTTATTTTAAATCTGATCCACCTGACCTCCACATTCTATATCATCCTTACCGGGGGGATAATCGGATTCTGGCATGGATTTGCATTCAGTTTTGTTATGGTAATTTTAGCCGAGCACCATCCGGTCGAACGGTTTAAAGATGCCAGTTTTCAGGTTGCTATCGTGCATTTTGCCGCCCACATTATTTATGGCTTAACCGCTGGAATCATTCTTGCCCTGTCCGGTCATTTTTAATACTGATTTTATTCCGCATCATTATAAACATTAAAGTTTCATAAAAAAACCTGCCGCTATCGGCAGGTTTTTAATTTTCCTTCTGTTATATTTATGCAGAAAAAAGACAGAAAGCGATCTCAAAAAGCCGTTTCTTTATCGAAGTGAAATCCGGAAAAACTGTTCATCCTGTTCAACAAAACATTGCAAATTTCTATAATTGAACAGCTTCTTTCAGCCGGAATCCATGTTCGTCCTGCAGAATGGTGCCGCAGCAGATCCGGGGGTCATGTTCAAAAAAGATCAGCCACTCTTCCTCTGCTGCCTGCGGCAGTAAACGGCGTTTTTCCTCAATTGTGGTAACGGGATAAAGATCGTAAGCCATAACCCAGGGAAGCGGTATGTGGGCAGTCATGGGAATCATGTCGGCGGCATGCAACAGTTTGGTTCCGTTTCCCGAAATGAACACCAACTGCTGAGAAACGGTATGGCCATCGGTCAGAATCAGCGAAATATCATCGAATAACTGTTGTTCGCCTTCGAGCAGATGCAGCTTTCCGGATTGCATCAGGGGTTCCAGGTTTTCGGTAAGATAGCTGGCCCGATCCTTTTCGAATCCCTTCAGTGCCCATTTCCACTGCTTTTTTTGAACGTAGTGACTGGCATTGGGGAAAGTTAAACGGAATGCTGTGTCATTGTCCAGGTAAGTGGCCCCTCCTACATGATCAAAATGAAGGTGGGTCAGAATAACATCTGTTATATCCTCCGGTTGAAGATTATGCTGCGCAAGTGCAGTTTTTAAATTATAACGGCTGTGGTCCACTGCATAAATAGTATTAAACTTTTCATTTCCTTTTTCACCGATGCCCGTATCTATCAGAATATTTCGGTTGCCGCCGGTAATCAGCAGTGTATTCAGTGCCATTTTAATGCGGTTTTTTTCATCAGGCGCATTTTGCTTTTTCCAAAGCGACTGGGGCACGACGCCGAACATTGAACCGCCGTCCAGCCGGAAACGCCCGGTATCTATGAGATGAACGTTATATTTCCCGATTTGCATTTATTTAATCCTCTTTTTGTTTGATATTTTTTACTCCAAAATCATTTCGTTCATATTCAATTCCGAATGCCGAATTCAGGTTATCTGAATACTTCTGAATTCTATTCCATGAATAACTGCAATATAGGAAAACTCAAATGGCGAACCAAATTCGAGCGGGAACTTCCGAGGCAGGGACGGGTGAAAAGGAAATTAAATACATGGTGCCGGGCTGGCCGGCCTTTTTGGTGTTGCGTTGGCATTCACAGAGTTTTTAGAGATGAACTGAATAGCCTGACTTTTACCCCAGTAATGTAAAATCCACCTGATTATTTTCCCGGTTTACCTTCTTCACTTTAATGCGGATTTCGTCACCCAGCCGGTAAACGCGTCCGAATTCTTTACCGGTCATTGAATATGTTTTTTCATCATAGATGTAGTAATCGTCTTCTACATCTTCAATGCGCACAAATCCCTCAATTAACTGCGGGGTAATTTCCACAAAAAGCCCGTATGCAGTTACACCGGAAATAAGCCCTTTAAATTCTTCACCCACATAATTGGAAATCCATTCCACCTGCTTAATTTTAATGCTCTCCCGCTCGGCTTCAAGCGCGATCCGCTCTGTACGTGAACTGCTATCGCTTACTTGTTTAAGATGAGGCTTCAAATCCTTTAACTTCTGGCTCCAGTCTTTTCCGGCATAGCTTTTCAGGAGACGGTGCACCGTCAGGTCGGGATATCGCCGGATTGGAGAAGTAAAGTGGGTGTAATCCTGAAATGCCAGGCCAAAGTGTCCGATGTTTTTGGTGCTGTAAACGGCTTTCATCATGGTTCGCAGTGCCACTTCTTTTATC
>JBAPTX010000509.1:0-2349 GCA_049282375.1 Calditrichia bacterium | reverse complement strand
ACTGAATTCCGCCGCCGGTATTTCCCTGCTTTTGCTTATGTTAGAGATTTGGGAAGCAGCCCCGGCATTTAAAATAAACAGTGTTGTGGAATCGGTTTCCGCATCCTTAAAATCGGCGGCGAAAATCCGGCCGTCAGCCGAAAACCGGCATACCGGCTCAATTTTCCAAGCGTAGGTCTGGCAGGTACGCAGAATGGGGGTCAGGCTGGTTTTTACCGCGTATTCCACCAGCGAATCGGCGGTATTTTTCACAGTGAGGGCCAGCGCCATCACCGGAAGGTCTTCACAGAAGTGGTAAGAAAAGGTGAGGCTGTAATCTGGAAACGCTTTGTGAAATTCGATAAAGTAGGGCGCGTATCGATATTCAAATGCTTCCAGCCCGACTGTGTCCGGCCGGCCGTTGGCGGTGACTACCACTTGAAAGGGCAGAGATTCATCCCGTTTCCAGTAATCAGTGCTCAGGTCCAGGCTGTTCGCAACCGGGTAGTAAAAACTCAGACGGGAGAACAGCGGCCGGCTTTGGTGAAACTCGGCGCCCACATATTTCCCGCCGACTTCCGCCTGCCCGTGGCCGTCTGTAAACGAAACCGCCAGGCTGCCGGATTTACCTGATTGTGGAAAGGAAATCCGGGAAAAAATAGAGAGGGTTATCAATGATAAATTTAGAAGATGAAAGATGCGGATCATTTTTGATTATTCCATGATCTCCTGACCGCCAGGGCAGGAAATTATCAGCCTGATCATCCTTCGACAAGCTAAGGGGTGAAAGCTTAAGGTGACAGGGCGGATTTTTGGCTGCTGTTAATCTCCATACCTTTTCAATTCAGGATTCAAAAACAATAATTATAACCGCCTTTCTTTGTGTGCTTTTTGCCTTTGTGTGAGATAAAAAAACCTACCGCAGCAGAATCAGTTTGCGGATGCCTGAGAATATTGCAGCATTATTTTTGCCAATAGCCTGCAGCCGGTAAAAATAGATGCCGCTGGCCATATTTTCCGCATGCCAGACAATATCGTAACTCCCTGGCAAACGAATTTCGTCTGCCAGGCTCACAATCTTTCTTCCGCTGATATCAAAAATTTCCAATCGGACATGCGCGGCAGCGGGCAGGGCAAAGGAGATGGTCGTAATGGGATTGAACGGGTTGGGATAATTCTGAAATAGCTGGAATTCTGTGGGGATTTCTTCCGCTGTTTGATCCGGCTCAATGCTGTTGGGCATTTGATAAAGGGCTTCTATCTCGGATACGGACAAACCATAGTCAAAAATGATGATGTCGTCCAGAATGCCTTTAAAATTATAACTGCTGTTGGTGGGAAGCATTTGCCCTATGGTGAGGTCAAAGGTGGTGGTGCGGATTAAGCCGCTCCACTGAGTAAAATTATTCAGCACTCCGTTCAGGTACAGCTCGAAGTCGGCGCCGTCATAGAACAGTACCACGTGATACCATTCGCCGGTATTCAGCGGCTCTTCACTGTCCAGATCCACAATCCCGTTGTTCTGACTTGCATCCGTTTTAATCGTCCAGCGCAGTTTACCGCCGGGAATCAGCGAAGCTTTCCAGCGGTTTTCCCAGCTTCCGTGAGAGATAGGAAAGGATTCATGCGTAAACAGTTCACCAATGTTCATCCAGAAACTGACGGAAATCGCCGGGCGGAAATTCAGGCTGTCATGGTTCGGCACGCTGATGTAATCGTTGATGCCGTCAAAATAGTAGGCGCTGCCGGGATTCGAGAACCGGTCCGGCGCCGGCTGCGCCCCATGCACGATGCCGTCATGCCCATTGCCGCTGATATCATTGGCGTTGCCGTCCAGCGGGTAATGTGCCATAATGTCGCCCGGCTGAAACTGGGAGAAGTCCCGCACCACAATTGAAATGCTGTCCTGTGCTTCTCCGCCCCGGCCGTCGCTTACCCGGCAGTGAACAAAGTAATTTCCCGCAGTTAACGGGGCAGTCCAGATCACCGAAGAGTCGCTGCCGCTCAGGACACCATCAGATGCGCTCCAGATGTACTGCAGAGAATCCCCGTCCGGATCTGCGGCTGTGCAGATTAGCTGACTTTGCGCGCCCAGATCGATTTTACGTGGAAGCGCCTGCAGATCAGTAATTACCGGCGCATGGTTGATTGATTCCACCACCCGGAGCTGCAGGCCGGCGCTGTCTGTTCCGCCATGCTGATCCGATACGATGCAGGAAATATTATAGCTGCCGGTATCCGCAGCATTCCAGAAAGCAGCGGCGCCGCCGGCGGCCATATTCCCGCCGGAAGCGGTCCAGGCATACAACAGAGGATCGCTGTCCAGATCCATTGCAGTACAGTAAAGCTCCACACTTTGTCCCTGCACAA
>JBAPTX010000508.1:0-4091 GCA_049282375.1 Calditrichia bacterium | reverse complement strand
AGTATTCAGTATCAGACGGGGGAGGGCGCCAGCACCGCCAATGTAAAGAAAACCTTTCTTCCCTCCGGAAAACTGGTAAAAGTTGAAATGCATTCCCCCGGGCAAAAGGTGGTCAACTACCCCATTTATACCGAAGCGGATGATCAGTGGGTGTGCATCGGGTGGGACAGCCAGATTGAACAGGCTAACGGAAAACGCAGCGGAATTGCTTACCGCCTGGAACTTGGCCGTATTGAAGGGTACTGGCTGCCCATCCGGGCGGATATGCTTGTTAAAACTGCCGAAGATCCTGAATCCAGTTATACAATCCGGCTGTACTTAAAAGATTATCAATTCAATATGCCGTTACAGGAAATATCACCTGCTCCGGATTCGGCGAAAACATCTTCCCGGGTTCAGTAACAGGCTCTGCCGGAAACCAGAGGCTGCAATTCTTTTACGGTTAACAATTGTGTTGAAGGCTGGCTTTAAAGCCGGTTCTAAACGGTAGTTGAAAGTGATTTTCCCGGATTCAGGCAGTGATATAAAGCAGCATGTGGCCCCGGGATTCAGTTCCTGAAGAAATAATTGCTGAGCGCCTTTTTATGAACGGCCCGGCGGGGAACCGGAAAGAAGCGCTGCGAACGGTGCGGGATCAGCAGGGGATTCAGTACACGACCCCATGCCAGACGAAAAAAAAGCATTATGGCTATAAGTGAAAATCTCATACTACGGCTGTCTGTTTAAAGCTGTTTTACTGCAAAGCAGTTTTCATATGGGGCAGAAAATCCTCTTTGCTCCTGAATCCCACCACTCTCAAATCTGGAATTTCTTCCCCGTCCCTGTTCAGGAAGACGAAGGTGGGCACGCCTTTGATTTTGTATTTCTCTTTTAGTGATTTTGCCAACGGATCTTTATCTGTCGTCAGGTCCACTTTCAACATCATGAAATCACGGGAAGTTTCAATAATCTCCGGATGGGAAAAGGTGAGCTGGTCCATTTCCTTGCAGGGAATACACCAGTCCGCATAAAAGTCTATCATCACCGGCTGGCCGGCGCGGCTGGCCGTTTGCAGCAGTTCCTCATCATATTTATTCCAGCTGATATCATTCTCACTGCTTTGCTGCACGGTTCCGCCGGCGGCCAGTGTTTTCTGGACGTATCCCTGAATACCGTTTACTGTTAAAAAGAGAGCCAGGACAAAAAAGATGATTCCGATGATGTTGCGGATCACCGGAAAAATTTTCCCGGTGGCCGGGGTGGGTTCAATCCAGGCCATATAAATACCGCCAATCAGCATGACGAAAGCCAGGGAAAGATTGTAATAAAGGGCGTTGGGGAAGAGCGGCTGCAGGAAATAAATGGCCATGGCAATGAGGATAAATCCGAAGATGGAGCGTACCCAGATCATCCAACTGCCGGATCGCGGCATTTTACTGATGCTGCCGGAAAACATGGCCAGGAAAATAAAGGGGACTCCCAGGCCGAGCGCCAGCACGAAAAAGAGCCAGAACCCGAGCAGGACGCTGCCCTGTTCTCCCACATAAGTCAGCAGCGCCAGCACAAAAGGGCCGATACAGGGTGCGGCAACGATTCCCACAGTTAATCCCATAAAAAAAGTGCCGAAGAATCCCTGGCGGCCGCCTCCTGCAAAATTGGATAAAAACACCGGCACCCGAATTTCATATAAATCGAACATGCTGAGTGCCAGTCCAATCAGGATGGCGGCAATGATGGCCAGAACCACCGGATTCTGCAGGGCTGCCCCAAACAGATTGCCGGTAAGGGCGGCGAATACGCCTAAAATGGAGTAGGTGATTGCCATCCCCAGAACATAAATCAGGGAATGGACCAGCAGGCTGCCTTTTTTGCCCTCTGCCTGTCCCCCGAAATAGCTGATGGTGATGGGAATAAGCGGGTAAACGCAGGGGGTAAGATTCAGGGCCAGCCCCGCTACAAAGACCAGCAGAAAAGTAAGCAAAAGCCCTTTTTCCTGGACTGTGGCAGCCAGGTTATCATTATCAGATTCAGGAATGCGGTTTTCCGGTTCAAGCTGGATTTCTTCAGTCCGGCTGAAAAGTTCCTGATGAACGGGAACCACTTCCTCCCCTTCTTTCAGCACAGGAAAGGTTTCAGAAAACCGGACTTCCGCCGGCGCCTGGCAGGTATGATCATCGCAGGCCTGATAACCGGCCACACCTTCAAGCACCAGTTCATCTGCGGAAAATTCCGGCGAAATGCTGAGGGTGGTAAAAATGTCAATAGTCCCTTCGTGAACCGCCAGCGGATTTTCGGAAAAGGCGAACTGCTTCAATTCCGGATCGGGATATCGGATTTCTCCTATTGTGATGCCTTCCGGCGGCTGAAAAGTAATGGTTGTCGGGATTAAATAATCTTCCGACGGCTCTGCGGCATTAATATGAAAAGGAGCCTTCACCTGCAACTGAACGGCAATGGGATGGCTGCTGCCCGGTTTCAGAGCTTCCACCGAACTGATGACCTTCACGGAAAGAATTTCGTCGCTGTTTTGCGCCTGCAGCAGAATGGCTAAACTTAGCAAAAGAAATAAAATAACTGCTTTATTCATTTGAAAATCCCTTTTTGATTTTCCAAAACCCGCTAAATATATAAAATAAAGCAAACCCAATTCAATACTTGTTAAAATTGGATTCACGGGCGGCAGGCTGCGTTACTGTTTTTTTTTCTGCAGGAAAGTAGATGGTTTACAGAGGACCGGGCCTCACCCATTTGTCCTCTCTCCAAATGGAGAGGGGAAGCGGTGGAGGTACAGAGTCATTTCGATTTTACCTTCAATAAGCCAGTGGAAAAACAGAAGGAATGGGCTCCGGACGGTCACCAAAATTGAGGCTCAGGCGGAAGGCATAAAGATCGAGCCATTCCGTGTGGTTAAACTGAAAGCGGCGGTATTGCAGATAAAGCTGCAGATTTCGAACGGCTTCATATTCCAGGGAAACACCCCAGGCAGTTTGCCAGTTTCGTTCTCCCGCAAGAAAGGGGGCATTTTTATCATCTCCGCTGCCGAAAGGCCGGTCGGGATCGCCGCCTGCATTCATTCCCGGTAAATTGGCGCCATGGCGGTATTGTTCCAGCTCCGCCGAAAGCTGGAGAAATCTGCTGAACCGCTTTTGCACCCGCAGCACCCAGTCATCTGAGTTGGGGCCGATTTCATGTCCCAGCACAGTGTCATAATGTTTGTATTTATTATAATCCTGAAAAGACTGGCTGTACACATAGGGTTTTATGCGGGTGTATTCCAGTAAAATGTCCACATCGGGAATACCCAGCGGATTCACTGCCAAAAAGCCGGCCTGCCAGCCGAACTTGTTACCGTAAAAGTCACTGCCCACTTTTCCGGTGGTGATGTCGTCGATCAGCCATTCACCGTATATTTTCCATCCGGGCCAAAGGCGCCATTCAAAATCCAGCCCCAGCAAACCGTTATCGCGGTCGCCGTAGAAATGCTCCATCGATTTAAAGAATGCCAGCGGATGCAGGTAACCCGGCTGCAGCGAGCGATCTCCGTACAGAATTGCTTCACTGAATCCCAGTTGCAGACCGCCGCCCACCTGCAGTTCCAGGCGGTTTCCCGACCAGAACACATCCATATAAGGCTGCTGTTTCATGGCAACCCGGCCGATTGGACTGATATACTGCAGAAATGCAGTTAGATGGGTAAATTTAAACTTCCAGTAACGAATGACCATTTTAATCTGGTCATAAAGGGGAGCATTGGTGGATAACAGCAGATTCCCTTTCCGGCCGAAACCCCATTCATTATATTCGCGGCCGTAAACCACATAAAAATACTTGTGAGTAAAGGTGAGCACAGCCAGATTTTCATCATAGTCAACTTTGCCGTTTTCGCCCCGGGTCAGGTAAGGCCAGCCGGATTCCTGCAGCACTTCAAGGGGCACCCGCTGGTTTTCCCAGCGCCCGTCCTGCACATGGTTATCCCGCAGGCTGAAACGGAAAGCAAAATATTCCCCAAGGCTGCCCCGGAAGCGCAGGCCATTGCGCCAGATCTGCTGCCGGTATTCCCCCTTTTTTTCATCATAACGCTGCTGTTGTTCAATACTCAGCATGGGATCAAA
>JBAPTX010000507.1:0-9239 GCA_049282375.1 Calditrichia bacterium | reverse complement strand
AGCGAAGCAGGCGCGCTTCCGCAAATAGCTGCAGGTTTAAGGCAAATAGAGCGGTAAAAGCAACAAGAAATATACGTTTCACAATTCCTCCAGTATTATAGATTATAATTGAATAACCGCATCAGCTATGGTGAATTTAACGGCACAGGTGAGAAGGTGCAAATCCCTTATAAAACAAAGCAGTGGCGTTTATGCACCTGATACATCATTGTATTTGATGAGTGCAGATATAATGGTAGGAAAAAAATTTCCTAGTAGAGTAGGAAAAATTGATTCCGATCACAAAAACCGGTCATTCTAAAAATGGACTTAAATATAGTATAAACATATGCATAAACAAGTTAAGATAGATTCTGGTATTTTAATTGCATATACAACGAGGTTGAATGGCAGTACTATGTATGAATTTTATTAATTATAAATGGAAACCAAACGGAGGAGGTGTGATGACATAATACCCCTACTCATCTAATTTTTGTAGTGAGTAATACCATTAATTAATGGAGGATGTAAAATGTTTAAAAAGCTCGGTTTATTTCTGTTCATTCTTGCCCTGGTGCCGGCGCTGGCATTTGGACAGACAAGAGGAAAAATAGCCGGTGTTGTAACGGACAAAGCAACCGGTGAACCGCTTCCCGGCGTGAATATTATCATTGAAAATACCACGCTTGGCGCTTCCACCGATATTGACGGATACTATGTGATCCTGAATGTGCCGGTAGGAGGCCACACCGTAAGAGCCAGTTATATCGGTTATAAAGATATGATTGTGCAGGGTGTGCGGGTCTCGGTTGACTTAACCACAGAACTCAATTTCGAACTGGAACCGACGACTCTGGAATTGGGCGAATCCATCGTGGTAACTGCGGACCGTCCGCTGGTTCGTAAAGACGAAACCAACACCAATATTATCAAAACTGCAGAAGAAATTCAGGTAATGCCGATTCGCGGCGTGCAGGATTTGGTAAGCACCACCGCAGGTGTTGTAAAGCAGGAAAACGAAAATGAAATGAATATCCGCGGCGGACGCGGTTCCGAAAGCGCCGTTTATGTAGATGGCGTTATGGTTAATGACCCCTACAACTTTGCCGTGCGTACTTATGTGCCCAACGAGGCCATCGAAGAAATTAGTGTGCAGACCGGCGGATTCAATGCGGAATACGGCGAAGCCATGTCGGGTATTATTTTGCTGACCACAAACAGTGGTGCCCAGCATTATTTCGGAAGTCTTCAGGCCATTACCGATGAATTTCTGGATCCCGAGAATAAAACACTGGGAACCTATTCTTACGGTTATAATGAATACATCGCGACTCTGGGTGGTCCCATTATTCCCGGAACCAACCATACGTTCTTCTTCAGCGGAACCCGCCGTTATCTGCAGGATAATACACCATCCTGGGGTTGGGCGGAAAACGATATGAAACCGGAAGAATTCCAATCTGCAATTATTCCCGGCAACTCCAGTTCCGACTGGAGCTATACCGGTAAAGTGAAATTCCAGTTGGCGCAAACCATGGAATTAAAAAGCAGTCTGGTGTGGACGGATCGGACTTTCTCCGATATTAATACCACCTGGTTGTATGCTGCGAATCATGCACCGGAATGGAAAACCGAACACCGTTCGGTCAACGCCACATTCACCCATACACCGATGCCGACCACCTATTATGACCTGAAGTTCAACTACTTTGAAACTTACCGTGAACAGTATGACCGCTTTTTCGAAGATAATCTCTTTGCCTATGGCGATCCCTACCAGACCGGTTGGACGAATGTTTACAGGGACAGTTCAGGAAATATTACTCCGGGTATTAATGATGTCTGGGGCGTTGAATACTCTTCCCGGCTGGAACCGGATTTCCTGAAACCGGGATCCCAGTATAATGATTATTTCAAGAACAAGACCAGCTACTGGGGCATTGATTTTGACATTACCCATCAGCAGGGTAAAAATCACACCTTTAAAGCCGGTTTTGAATACAAGTACCATACCCTGCGCGAATACCGCGTGCTGGATCCGGTACGTCTGGCGCTGAGAGATGCACCCAATTCAGAAGTTTCCGACCTGGAGCTTTATCAGGGTGCAGATGTGCGTTTTTACGGCTATGATGTAAATGGTAACGAAGTGGATAACGGCGATTTCTTCGGCGTATCGCGGGATGCCGCCGGTAATTATTCCAATGATGCCTGGATGCAGCAGGAACCCTATCATCCGATTATCATGAGCGGTTATCTGCAGGATAAAATTGAATTTGCCGACCTGATCCTGAACCTGGGTCTGCGCTACGACCGTATCGATCCCAATGCCTGGCAGTTTAAAAACCTGGCAGCCGAATACGATAAGAATGATGTCTATGTGCAGGGCAGCGGAATGTTCGGCGGCAATAATCAGTTTGATCAAGGCGATATTGAAGAATCCGAAGTTCACCAGTTTGTGAGCCCCCGTCTGGGTGTCAGCTTTCCGGTGAGCGAAAATACCATATTCCATGCTCAATACGGAAAATTTTATCAGGCGCCGCAGTTAGCGGATCTTTATCTGAGCCCCTTCTATCTGGACCGCTACGTAAATGCAGGCGGTTATTTTACCACTTTGGATAATCCCAATCTGAACCCGCCCAAGACCACTTCCTATGAAATTGGTTTTAAGCAGCGTCTCGGTCAGTTTGCTTCTTTGCAGGCAACTGCTTTTTATAAAGAGACCGAAGACCTGGTTCAGGTACTGCCGGTGCAGACCGATGTTACCACCATTGCTTTCACTTATAACGGCGACTTTGGCGTAATAAAAGGTTTTGATTTAATTATGAACCTGCGGCGCTATAAGAATATCAGTGCCAGCGTCAATTATGAGCTGCAGTTTGCGACCGGAACCGGTTCCGCTTCTGCCTCCAACTTCGACATTGCCTGGCAGCGCGGCGGTAAAGGTAACTTCCCCAAGTTTACCATGCCGCTGGATTTCGAACAGCGTCATACCGGCTCCATTAACCTGGACTATCGCCTGGGTAACAACAAAGGCCCGCAGCTGATGGGAATGCATGTGCTGCAGAATACCGGTCTGAACCTGCTGTTCTCCTTTAATTCAGGACAGCGCTATACCCGGATGTTCCTGTTTAATACCATTCCGTTCACCGGCCGTTATGACAATGATAATCTGTCGGAAACCCCGGTATCGGCAATTAACGCGGAAACCATGCCCTGGAATTACCGTCTGGACATGAAACTGGACCGCAGTTTTATGCTTCCGATTATGGATACCGAACTGACAGCATATGTATGGGTGCTGAATGTTTTGAATACCCGTAATGTGCAGGATGTATGGATTACCACCGGTCTGCCCGGTGATACAGGATACCGTTCCACCACCGGCGGACAAGCCTATTTTGCCAACAATCCCGGCGTAGAAAGGCAGTTCAGCATGCGCGAAATGGATTGGGTAAATTATGGTATTCCGCGTCAGATTCGTTTAGGTTTGCAGCTTAATTTCTAAGGTGAACCTGAAAACGACTATATTAGACAAAGTACCTTATTAGGAGGTTGCTATTATGAAAAAATTCCTTGTTGTGTTATTAATAACACTGACATGTTTCAGCTTGCTGTATAGCGCCGAAAATGTTGGTAAATCCAAAGTATCCTTTAATAAACCAACCATATTAGAGGATTACTGGGTGGATGCCAACCGCATGAACGGCGTATATCGCAATAATGGTATATGGCTTTATGATGTTGTAGCCGGTGACTGGGGTCTTGAGTGGCCCAAAGGTTCCGGACTGAGCCCTGTATTCGCCGCCGGCCAGTGGGTTGGCGCCCGCTATCAGGATGAAATCCGGGTGGCTGGTATCCAGCATTCCGCCACTGAGTTTCAACCCGGTGTTATTCTGGATCCGTTTAATCCCTCGAATCCGACAGACCCGGCCTATCAGTGGTACGAACTTCATCCGGGCGGTGTGGGCGACTGGACCCGCTGGCCTGTAGATCAGGGTGCGCCGCTGGATGAAAACGGAAATCCTCAGTTGCGCGGTGATGTAACCATATTCAGCGTATGGAACGATCTGGCTCCTCATACCGAATATGGAACCAATAAACTGAGCGTTGAAGTTCAGCAGACCGTCTGGGCTTACAACCGTGCAGATGCACTGGGCGACATGCAGTTTATCAAATGGCGCCTGGTGAATAAAAGCGGTGTAAACTGGGACAGCACCTATTTTTCAATCTGGATGGATCCTGATGTAGGCGATGCCGGTGATGACTTTGTGGGAAGTGACACCACTTTAGGGTTGGGATATTCCTACAATGCTGATAATGACGACCAGACATACGGCGCTGCGCCCCCTGCAGTGGGTATTGACTTCTTTCAGGGACCATTGATTGATAATCCGGATTCTACAGTTGTTTTGCCGGATGGAACCACCTTCCAGGGCAAAGAGATGCTTAAGATGACATCCTTTGTGTTTTATAACAATGACGATTCGCCGCAGGGTAATCCCAGCAGTGGTAATGATGTCTGGAATTTTTTCCGCGGCTACTGGCGGGATGGAAGCCGGATTACCGATCCTCAGGGAAATCCCACCAGCTTTATGTTTACCGGTGATCCCGAAGACAATTCCGGCTGGCTTGATCAGAATGAAGCAGACCGCCGCTTCCTGATGACCACCGGCCCGTTCCCCATGGAAGCATGGGAGGATGTAAATGGCGACGGTCTGGCACAGTTGGGTGAACCCGGTGTGCAGGATATTGTTGCCGGTGTTATTCTGGCCCGCGGAGATGACAACCTGAATAGTGTTACAACACTGAAAACCGTTGATGGGCTGGCTCAGTTGGCTTATGATCTTAACTTTAATCTCGCCGCCGCGCCGCTGCCGCCCGATGTGGCCGTAAGTGAAAAATCAAATGAAGTAATCCTTACCTGGGACGATATGTCCGAATTCAATGAAGACGGCACACCTTACAGTGCTGCCGACCCGATTGTTGGCCAGGCGTATGGCGATACGGTAATCATCAATAATGTAGAAACGATTATTGATGATTCCACTTACAACTTCTACGGCTATTCGGTTTACCAGTATTCCGATGCCTCCGGCCGCGATCCGGTACTCATCGGACATTGGGATACCGGCGGAACGCTGGATGCCACACCTTATACGGCACAGCGGTATATGAGAATATTGACCAATAAAAATCCCGTTGTGGGTAATGTTGGTGCTCCGTTGGTAAATGGTAAAGAATACTACTTTGGTGTTGTTGCCGAAGGTTATCTGGAATATGGTGCACCAAAGGTATTTGAAAGTGCCGCCAGTATTGTTACTGCAATTCCGCAGCCTATACCCGGCCAGATAGTTCACAGCGAATTCAATGATACCCTCGAAGTGGAACATGGCAGAATTGATGTAAATGTTCCCTTAAGCGACGGCAGTGTGGTTGCCTGGGTAGTTGATCCTACAAAAGTTACCGGTGACGAATATAAAGTGGAGTTTGATACCGATAACGATGGTAATATGGTTTGGGATCTTATTGATACAACTACAGGTGATACAGTTCTGAATAATCAGACCAATCAGCGTGGTGATAACGCCTATACAGTCGTCGATGGTTTGATGGTTAAAGTGCAGGGTCCAGCTCCAGGTATTAAAGAAGTAATTCAGGTGGACCCGGCCGATTGGACCGAAGTTTTGGATTCAAACTTAAACTTCAGCCTGGGTTACCTGTTTGATGATACTGATCCCCGGTTTTATCTGCAGGCTCAGGGAAATGCCGGCACCGCCGCATCCAACCTGGCTCGTTGGGACTGGCAGGGAAATATGACACCTAACGATTATGTGATCGAGTTTGTGGAAAATCCCGAAACCGAGGGCCAGATGATTTTCAGCGGATGGGCAAGTGATGTAGATCCGCAGACCGGAAGCTGGTTGCTGCGCGGCTGGATTTCCAGCGATACACTGGGCGGCGACACCACTTTCCACGATACCGGCAGACTGCCTTTTAAAATCTGGAAAATAACACCGGATGGTGTCAGAACTCAGGTAAATGCCATGACATATGATGACGGCGATGACTGGTATTGGAATCCGCACCGGGACACCCAGTTTGCTGATGGAAATGGTTTTGACCGCATCTATGTCGTGGATTATCCTTATGATGAAGCAGAAATTCTCGCGGATGGCGGCCATGTTTTAAATGATATCATGTGGGGAACCTTATGGAATTCCGGGCACAGTCTGGGCAGGGTAGAAGTATCTACTTACACCTATGCTGACGGTCCGTTTGCCGGAAGTTTAGCCGGCATGCCCCCCGCGCCGGGAACAGTAATGCGCTTCAATACCAATAAACCAAATACAACCAACGATTTCTACACCTTCACCGCTCCGACCGAAGCTGAAATTACCCAGAATGCGCTGGCAACAGATATTGACAAAATCAATGTCGTTCCCAATCCGTATTACGGTTATCACAGCGGTGAAATGAATCCGTTTGAGCGCTGGGTGCAATTCACTTATCTGCCGCCCAAATGCACCATTCGTATCTTCGACCTCGCCGGAAACATTGTGCGGGTGCTGCAGAAGAATGATGCGACGACCACACTGATGAAATGGGATATGCAAAACGAATATCAATTGCCTGTCGCCAGTGGTATTTATGTATATCAGGTGGAAGTGCCGGGCGTTGGCGAAAAAATTGGCAAATTAGCCATCTTTACCCCCAATGAACGTTTGGACACCTACTAATCGATCTGGGGAATGGTGTTAGTTCACTGTTTGAACTAAAATTAGGAGACGTAAAATGAAAATAAAATATTTCTTAGTGCTAGTACTTGTGTTATCGCTCTTTATCGGCACGCAGGATGTGTTTGCCGGCGGCCGAAAACTGGGCACGGCTGGCGCTGCTGAGTTGCTCATTCCCATGGGTGCTCGAAACGTTGCTATGGGTGGTGCCGATATTGCCAGTGTCAGAAATACCGAAGCAATGTACTGGAATCCTGCCGGTTTATCTGTTCTGCAGGGTTCAGAAGCAAAGTTTACTTATATGAATTACTTTGCTGATATGAATGTATCCTATTTTGCACTGGGTACCCAACTGGGCAGTTTTGGAGTGGCCGGCCTTAGTCTGCAGGCGCTGGATATTGGTGACATCCCCGTTACCACGATCAGTAATCCGGAAGGCACCGGCGAAATGCTCAGGCCGAATTTCATCACCCTGAATGCCACTTTTTCCAAAGCATTCACCGATCGGATTAATTTTGGTCTGAATACCAAGATTATCTCCGAAAAAGTGGGTGAAATGAGTGCTTCTGCCGTGGCATTCGATTTTGGTCTGCAGTACCGCTCCCCTATGGGGGTGAATTTTGGTGTGGTGATGCGCAATTATGGAAGTAATCTGCAGTTTGGCGGTACGCCCGTTGAATTTAATACAGATATTCCTTTTGCAAATCCCAATGCGACCACCCGTATCACCAAGCTGGATATGGCTTCGCATGAACTGCCGGCAAGCCTGAATATGGGATTGTCCTACCGCTATAACTTCACGGAAGACCACAGCGTAAACATTTCCGGCCTGTATAACAACAGCAATTATGCGCTGGATGAAATTAATACAGGACTGGAATACAGTTTCCGCGATTTCTTCTTCCTGCGCGGCGGTTACAATGCACCCCTGTATTCTGATAATTTCCCGGAAGATGCCAAAGAATACCAGTTTGGCCTGAACTTCGGTTTTGGTCTGCAACTGGACCTGGGCGCGGGCAACATGATGTTTGATTATGCCTACCGTGAAATGGAAACTTTTGATGCCGTTCAATATTTTACAGTTGGTTTCGGCTTCTAAGTTATCCGCATGAAGCGCAGCAAAAAAACCCCGGTAATTTAATTGCCGGGGTTTTTTATTACTTAAAATCCACAACTCAATCGGACACAAGATACTGAACGGGTGGTTTCTTCCGGATGGTTTTTCCCTGTGCGAAGCTAATCTCAATCCTGTCCGCTAAATGCTGCGGATAAACTCGGCAATCTAAAACGCCTCTTCCCTGTCTCCTCAATACCGGAAAAGCGAAAAATAATGTTTAGAAATTATAACTGACCCATCGGGGCATTGGGATGTGGTCGAATGAAGAAGGAAATCAGCAGCTTAGCCCGCGATTTTAATGATAGATAGGCACTTATAAAAGTCTTGATTCATAGGGTCAGTTGTTGTCAAGGTCAAAATCATAATCGCCGGCTTCCGAAGAGCGAATCTGACGTTCCCAATTGGGGTTTTGCAATTCCTGGCTGTAAGTGGAATGAATCAACTGCATTTCTCCGAATCCTTCCAGGTCCGCAAATATAAAATCGGAGCCCCCTTCAAGATTATAATAGCTCCATACCTGATAGGGTTTGCGATCAATTTCCATGCGGTAAAATTCAATATCATTGGGTTTGCCATAGGTCAGCAGCACTCGTCCGCGATCAGTCTGCCAGCCTTCCCGCCGCAAGGTTCCAAAATTCTGATTGGCAAATTCAACCCGTCTCAAATAATCTTCTTTAATATCAATTCCGCTGTTCTGTACGTGCTGCTGCTTACGTTTCCAGAAATCCTGCATAAATTGCCTTTTTCCCTGCAGTCCCAACTGTTCATAGATTTTTATTTCTTCCGGACTGGCAATGTAGCGGGCATAATTGAATTCACGATCAATCTCATCTTCGTTCATTCCGCTGTAAACGGAACCGGCAGTGGGGCCTGCCCCGGCACCGGCGGATTCTTCTGCAACCGGCTTGCTTTCCGGTTTGTAAAGAATAAACCGTTTCCTGCTCTTATCGGTAACGGATGCCTGGGAATCAGTTACTGCCACTTCGAGATAGTAGGTGCCGGAAGGCAGAGTAATTATATTGAATCCGTCCACCAGCACGGCATTGCTGCCCGGCTTTTCTTTTCTCTTAACGGGAAATTCCCGCACCATATTTCCATCAATATCAAATATGCTGTTTTTTACGAAATAATTCCCCCGGCTGCCCAAATTATATATTTCAGAATAATAGTATAACACCGGCTGGGCAATAGTGTAAACACCGGATGGATTGGGAATAACCCGCAGAGTATTTTTATTAAATTCACTCTGCCCGTTTTCCTGAGAAATGCTGCTGGCCAGTTCGATATCACTCAGGACCATTTCGCTGTTGCTGTAACTCTCAATTAACAGCGGGAAGGAAAACTCGCCGAAGTTGTTGGCATTAATATCCTGAACCACCACTTCACCCCGGTATTCGCCTTTCGGC
>JBAPTX010000506.1:0-2306 GCA_049282375.1 Calditrichia bacterium | reverse complement strand
CGGCTGGTAACCGACAGCATCTCCGATTTCCTGTTTGTTACCGAAGAAAGCGGCCGCCGCAACCTGCTGAATGAAGGCCATTCCGAAGAAAAAATCCATTTTACCGGAAACGTGATGATCGATTCTTTGAAGCATTTCCTGCCCCTGGCGCAGAATTCTCCGGTTCTGGATGAACTGGGACTTCAGGAAAACAATTTTGTGCTGGTTACTTTGCACCGGCCTTCCAATGTGGATCAGCGGGAAAACTTTATGCCGATTTACCGGGCGTTGAAAACCATTTCACGTGATTTGCCGGTGGCCTTTCCTGTTCATCCCCGTACCGAAAAAAATCTGGAAACCTTTGGTCTGGCGCAGGAAGTCCGAAATAATAAGGGATTCCGCATGGTTCCTCCGCTCGGTTATCTGGACTTTATTCATCTGGAAAGCAAAGCCCGCTTTATATTAACCGACTCCGGCGGGCTGCAGGAAGAAACCACCTGGCTGAGCATTCCCTGTTTAACGGTGCGGGAAAATACCGAACGCCCGGTAACAGTGGAGGCGGGCACCAATGAAATCATGGGGCGGGACACTGAAAAAATTGAAGAAGCCGCCCGGCGGATTCTGCAGGGGGAATGGAAAAAGGGCCGGATTCCGGAATTCTGGGACGGTAATGCCGCCGAACGGATCGTTGATGTATTGAGGCCGCAGTAAGGGAATACCGGAATAATGGAATACTGGAATACCGGGCGAATGGGTTTAGCATCAGAATTAAATTTTTCCGATTATGAATAAAAAAGCGCTTATTACCGGGATTACCGGGCAGGACGGCTCGTATTTAACCGAGCTGCTCATTGAAAAGGGCTATGAAGTGCACGGCATCATCCGCCGCAGCAGCTCCTTCAATACCGGCCGTATTGATCATCTTTACAACAATCCCGAAATCCTGAACAAAAAAATGTTTCTGTATTACGGCGACCTGACCGATTCCAGCAATCTGAACCGTCTGCTGGAGAAGGTCCGGCCCGACGAGATTTACAACCTGGGCGCGCAAAGCCATGTGAAAGTCTCCTTTGAAGTGCCTGAGTACACCGCTGAAGTGGACGGCATCGGCACCCTGCGGTTTTTAGATGCCATTAAAGAAACCGGCATTAAAACCCGCCTTTATCAGGCTTCCACCAGTGAGCTTTACGGCAAGGTGCAGGAAGTGCCCCAGAATGAGAAAACCCCTTTTTATCCGCGCAGCCCGTACGGTGTGGCAAAACTCTACGGCTACTGGATTATCATAAACTACCGCGAAGCCTATAACCTGTTTGCCTGCAACGGCATTCTGTTTAATCATGAATCTCCCAGGCGCGGGGAAACCTTTGTGACCCGCAAAATCACCCGGGCGGCGGCGCGCATCCGTTACGGCATACAGAAAAAGCTGCTGCTGGGCAACCTGAATGCCAGGCGGGACTGGGGATATGCGCCGGAATATGTGGAAGGCATGTGGCGCATTCTGCAGCAGGATAAACCGGACGATTTTGTGCTCGCCACCGGGGAGACCCGAACTGTGCGCGAATTTACCGAACTGGCCTTCCGGGAACTGGGAATGGAACTGCAGTGGCAGGGGAGCGGAGCAGATGAAAAAGGCGCCATTGCCGCTATTCATGAAAGTGAAGACTCACATTACGGGAATAGGGGAATGGCGGAAGAATGGAATGGCGGGAAAAATAAAGCGGGGGCGCAACCAGCGGTTAAACCGCTTGAGCAAAAGGCTTTCAAGGTCAGTGAAGGTGATGTGGTAGTGGAAGTGGATCCGGGGTATTACCGTCCCACCGAAGTGGAATTGCTGATTGGGGACGCCGCGAAAGCAAAAGCGCAGCTTGGGTGGGAACCGCAGGTAAAATTCGAAGAACTGGTGCGCATTATGGCCCGCGCCGACTGGGAAAAAGTGCAAAGACGGGGGTTTTGATTCAGTTGGCAGTTGGCAGTGGGCAGTTGGCAGTTGGCGGTTGACAGTGGGCAGTTGGCAGTTGGCAGTGGGCAATTGGCAGTTGGCAGTGGGCAGTTGGCAGTGAGCAGTTGGCAGTGAGCAGTTGGCAGTGGGCAGTTTGCAGTTTGCAGTTGGCAGTGAAAAGTAAATAGGATCGAAGGTGGGAAGTTTTAAAGATCTGGTTGTCTACCGGAAAGCATTTCAGTTGGCGATGGATATCTTTAAACAGACTAAAACATTTCCCATTGAAGAAAAATTCGGATTAACAAGCCAGATAAGGAATTCCAGCCGTTCGGTATGTGCTAATATCAGTGAAGGCTATCGTAAAAGACGATACCGGGCTCATTTTATT
>JBAPTX010000505.1:0-6473 GCA_049282375.1 Calditrichia bacterium | reverse complement strand
ATTACCGTGGACGAGCTGCCGCAGTAACCGCCTTTCCTTTATTCATAACCCGCTACAGTTTGCTGCACCATCCGGGCGCCGCTGTGGAAACGCAGCATGGTTTCGGAAAAAAACTGCAGGTGATCTTTTAATTTTTCCGGCGGATATTCACCGGGGGCAAAAATAACCGCCAGAATATTTGTGGTTGATAAATCAATTGCTGTTCGGCTGCTGTCCGAACTTGGATTACCGAATGGCCCTTCTTCATCAGCCAGGGTCAGCCGCCCGCCCAAATACACTTCATCTTTCCCGATTCCGGTATAAGCTTCCCCGGGTTTTCCCAGCCGGAGTGTAACTTCCCCTGATATTTTCTGAATATCGTACAACCCGACGGGCAGCAGAAAAGAAAGCGAACAGTAGTTGCAGACATCTACAATTGAATTAACCTGATACAGCGGTTTTCCTTTCAGCACCCGCCGCAGCAGCGCCTCGGAAGAGGGACGGATGCGGGTCGGTTCCATTCCCATGCTGTAGTAAAGGCGCCGGGCGGGCTGCAGTGCTTCTAAAGCAGCGCTTGTATCCGCAAAACGGTTTTGATAGCGGCGCCCCAATTCTTCCATTTCTTTCCATAATGCCGGATGCACTTTTCTGCAGGAAAGTCCGGAAATCTGCAGAATTCCCGCCTGTATTTTTTGAGAGATCTCTTCTGAGATTTTAATTTTAAACGCGTCCATTCAGCTTTCTCTGCAGTTTATGAATAATGGGTAAATCCGCGGCGGTAACTTCATACCGGGTCAACTCTTCCGGCAGCAGCCATTTTACCATTTGATGCTCAACAGGCTCAAGCTTCCCTCCCGATAACGTGCAGCGGTATGCCAACAGCAGTATGTTAGAACCGGGATACTGATAATTACTGGCTTCGAAAAATTCATCTACCTGAATGGAAAGCCCAAGTTCTTCTTTAATTTCCCGCCGCAGACAGGAACAAGGGTCCTCCCCCGGCCTCAGTTTTCCACCGGGGAATTCCCATAAGCCGCTGTGAGTCTGTTTTGGGCCGCGCTGCGCCAGCAGAATGGCATTATCCTCATTATATATAATGGCGGCAAGCACCGGTATAATCTGGTCGGATTTATTCATTGAAATACGCAGGTTCACTTTACAACTGTTTGGCAACTTCTTCCATTAACCGCATTTTCAATTCGTCATAATTACCGGAATAGCGGCAGCCGGCCGCATGCCGGTGCCCTCCCCCGCCAAGCTTGCGGGCAATGGTATTCACATTGACATTCCCTTTTGAGCGGAAACTGACCTTGAATTCTCCCGGTTGAATTTCCCGGATAAACAGCCCGACTTCCACATTCCGGATGGAAACAGTATAGTTGGCCAGTTCTTCAATTTCGGTCAAATCCTTATGTCTGGTGATTTCCGGCGGCAGATAGATGATGGCCAGTTTCCCCTCCAGGAAAAGGTTCAAATGAGAGAGCGCATATCCCAGAATGTTCATGGACTCGATTGAATTGTTAAAGAACATCCTGTTGGCAATATCGCTGGGAATAATACCAAACCGCATCATTTCAGCGGCAATTTCAAAATCGATCTGCCGTGTGTTCGAGAATGAAAAACGGCCGGTATCGAACATGATCCCCGTGAAAACCAGCGCCGCCAATTCCCGGGTCAGTTCTATTCCGGCAGCCTTCAGCAGCAGGTAAACGAGCTGGCTGGTGGAACTGGCCTGAACATCCACCAGATTGAAAGCGGCAAAATTATCTTCTTCCGGGTGATGGTCTATTTTCAGGCAGTTGGCAGGCCGCGGAAGCAGCTTTGCGGGCTTGCCCATACGCGCTTTACTGGGAACATCCAGAACTATTGCATTATCAAACCGGGGATGTAAATCTTCACGATAGGATTCAATTTTATCAAATCCCCAGAGATAGCTGTATTTCGGGTCGGGGCTCTCATCGTCAAGCACGACTCTGTATTTTTTGTTCAGCCTGTCCAGCAGGAATGCCACCGCTAAAGCGGAGGCATATGCATCGCCATCCGCATGTAAATGTGTGGTGACTAAAAAATTATCTGACTGCCTGATAAAATTAACAATTTGTTCCATGCCTGTTTTCTTATTTTGCATTCGCCGTCTGTCCCGTTCGCAGGTTTTGTAATAAAAAATAGGCCTATAATAAGCCGTTGGCGCTGTTAAATCAACCGTTTTGTTTTTGCCGGTAAACCGGAGAGCCGCTGCAACAAGAGGCCGCTATCGGGGGTAAACACTGTCAATTCGCTTTTAACCCGAACCATTAACCCTGCTGCCGGCAGAGAATTCACAGCGGATCCCCCTCCCTTTCTCCCGCAGAAGGGGGACGGCTTTCGCCGCCGGATAAGCGTTAAATGGCATGTTGTATTTGCTGGTGATGGAATTTGCGGGCTAAGGAACCGGTAAAAAGGAAAATAAAATTACGTTCATACTGAAGGCGGCGTCCCCTGCTGTTTTAAAAAGGTAAGGTTTTCCCGTGCCATTTCATTTCCCGGGTCAATTTGCATTGCCATTTGAAAGCTGGTTTCCGCCTCCTGAAGCGACCCTTTATGATAGTTTATCATGCCCTGCCAGAGAAAGATTTCCGCATCCCCCTCATCTGCATCCAGCCATTTTTGGATTTGCTCCCCCGCCGCATCATACTGCCCGCACTGCATAAAATATTCCACCTGCAGTTTCTGCAGCAGAGAATCCTGCTGAAATGCCTCTTTGCAGGATGCCGCCAGTTTTTCAAATTCGGTGATTTCGCCGGTCAGCAGAAAAATTTTTCCGGTGTAGTAAAGTGCTTCGCTGTTACTTTCATCTCTGAACAGCAGTTCTTTATAAATCTTCAGTGCCGCAGCATACTTTTTATGATGAAAAAGAATGCTGCCCTTTGCCAGCAATGCGGCTGTATGTTCCGGACTGCTTTCCAAAAATGTTTCCAAAAGCTCCAGCGCCTCTTCCAGATGGCCGCTGTTAATCAAATGGCAGGCCACGTAAACCGGCGGGTCCTGCAGCAAATCCCTGATCTCCCTTGCGTAAGCATCCTCCGGGACAATTTTCAAATAATCATCCGCCAGTAACTGCGCTTTCCGGTAATCCCCGTTTTCCACATACAGATTGAGCAGTTTTTCATAGGATTCAAAATCACCCGGCCATTTTTGTATCAGTTGAATTAAAAGGGGAACACCTTTATCAAATTGTTCGGTTTCCAGATACAAATCGGCCAGATTTTTTATATACTCGGGGCGGGAACCGGCGTCGGCCGCTGCCTTTTCAAAACAGCTTTGCGCCTGTTCGGGCCGGCCGCTTTGCCATTCCAGCACACCCAGTTCATTCAATAATCCGCAATTCCCGGGAGACAATGATACTGCTTTTTTCAGCAGGGTTCTGGCTTCAGCCGGTTTTTGCGCTTCCTGATAAAGCGCTGCCAGTTCGGATAAGGCCTGCACATCTTCGGGAAAGTCCTTCAAAACTTCGAAATAGGCGGCAATCCCCTCCTCAAAATTTTCCAGTTCAATTAAATTTGCAGCATGGCAGCGGCGGGCATCCGGCAGTTCAGGATGACGGGATATAATATCCTGAAAAATTTCCCCGGCTTCTTTAAACCGGCCCTCCTGCTGCAGGATTTTACCTTTTTCCAATAGTTGAAGAGTTTCCCGTTCCCGTTCATCCTTTTTATTTGCTGCGGATTCTGCAGCCGCTGCCGGTCTTTTTTCCACAAACTGGATGAGCAGTTTTTCCAGCTCATCATATTCCAGTTGCTGTTCCCGCTCCCGGGCGGTTACATGTCCGCCGCGAATAAGCCGGTTCCGCAGTTCATGGTCTTTCATCAATTTTTCAACCGCATCAGCAATGGCCTGCGGGGACTGGATGGGAACCAGCAGACTGTTTTCTCCATCTGCACAATACTCCATTGCTCCGGGAGTGGCGGTGCAGACAACTGCGGTTCCTCCTGCCATTGCTTCCAGGGGCGGCCTGGGACAGGAATCGTAATGGGAAGCATAAATCAGTATGTGGGAAGTGCCGAAGAGCATGGTCTTCATTTCCTCGCTTGGAGCCATATAAAATTCGCAGGGAAATTTACTGAATATTTCCGGCACGGTGCTGGACATGCGGATTGCGGTAAAATGAGCGGTCCGCTCCTGCAATATTTTTAATGCTTCCAGAGTATCCTGTATTCCCTTGAATTCCAGCGGCTCCAGCTCAGTGCCCCTTAAATCCGGCCCCACAATCAGGATGCGCCAGCGGGAGCCCTGCAGGGGCCTTTCCAATGGACGGAATAATTTTGAATCCACCCGCACCGGAAGAACCGCATCGGCAGCGCGGCCGTAATTCTTTTCTGCTGTACGGGCCAGGTTATGTGAGTTGGCAATAAAATAAATACCGGGCAATTGATAGGATTTCCGGGACATTTCCTGCAGCTTGCGGTAAACCGTCCGTTTTTTTTCATCCTTTATATTGATTTTTTCCTGAAACAGGACCTGATCGCCCTGGGCATAATATATCTTTGCAGATGCTTCTATCTGCTGTAATTCAAGTGCATTGGTAAAATAGGTGGCAATCGCAGCGTCACTGGGCGGGAAATAACCGGCCATTTTTTCGCCCGGCGGCACCGGTATCAGATTGGCTTTGATATCGAACCAGTCGGGTTTTTCCCTGGTATAGCTGACAATATTTACCTGGTGCCCCCGTTCTGCCAGGGCATTGGCCTGGTTCAGCAGGGTCTGATTTCCCCCGGAGCGGTGCAGAATGGTGTTAATCAGGTAGGTAATGCGCAGTTTTCCGGCAGCGGGCGCAGGGAGTGTAACCGCATCTTTATTTAATTTCGCTGGTTCCGCCGGCAATTCTTCTACTCTGATTTTTTGAATTTCATTACGGATGCGTTCCGCCTGCCGGGACGGAAACATCCGGTCGCTGCGGTCCACATATGCCAATGCCCCCGCCCAATCCTTCAGTGCGGCCAGACGAATGGCGATACGTAAAAAGGCAATCGCTTCAGCTTCCTTCCGCGGTATTTTTTTCCATTGGATTTCCGGGAAGAGTGTTTTTAATGAATAATTCCGCACCATATTTTGAACCACTTGTGCATCGAAACTGAAATCTACCGGCACTGTGCCGGTGGACATGTTTGTTTCATGCCAGCGCCATTTTAAAACAATATTGCCGATGTGCTTAAAGGTAAATTCCCCGGCGGCCCGGCTCCACCATTCATAGTCATGGGCGCGGGGGAATTCAGTACTATAAACGCCCGCTTTTTCATAGCAGGATTTTTTAACCAGCGTGCCCGGATTGGGAATGCAGTTTTCCTGCAATAATCTGGAAATCAGTTCATTGGTGCGCCCATGCCATTCCGGATAGGACAGCACTCTCTGTGCACCGCTCTCTCTGCTAAAAATGATCAAATCCCCGTACAGGATTTGCGCATCGGGATATTCCTGCAGACAGCGGATATGATTTTCCAGGGCAATGGGAAGCAGAATATCATCCGAATCCAGCCACAAAATATATTCCCCGCGGGCTTCCCTGATGCCTCTGTTCCGGGTATCCGGAGCTCCGCTGTGGAGTTTGCGGATATAACGCAGTTTATCAGAATTAAATTCATGAATAATACCGGCCGTCCCGTCGTCTGATCCGTCATCCACCACCACCACTTCAAAATTCGGATAAGTTTGATCCAGAGCGCTGTTGATGGCCTGTGTCAGGTATTTTTCCCGGTTGTAAACGGGGATCACAATGGAGACAAAAATATCCGCCGGAACCGGTGCATTCGTTTTATTTTGCCGCTTACGGAGTAAATCTTCCCGGAAAAAACAATCCTGCCAGCTCTGCAGGAATTGGCCGTAATCCGGATGCTTTTCTATTAAATGTTTATGAGATTTGGCCTGCCGCTGCTTTTTGGCCTGGAGATGTTCTTCATCCCGGGCATAGTCATGAAAAATAACAGGCTGCGGTGAGTAGATCTGCCGGTGTTTTTCGGGATAATATTTACTTAAACGGATTGCCAGATCAAGGCCGCCGCCGCCGAAGCGGATGGCATCATCCCAGCCGCCGGCCCGGAAAAAGGCCGCTGCCTGATAAGAGGTATTTCCTTCCACTTCGGCATAAACCGGGAAAGGCGTTTTGCCGGGATTATAATGCACGGCCTGCTGATTGAGCGGCTTGTCCGATTTAGGCAGCACTGCTCCCCGTACCGCAACAACATCATATGTTTTGTGAGCATCAATATGGGCGTGGACCAGATTTTCCGCCGGCAAAGCATCATCATCCAGGAAAATCAGCAGGGAACTGCGGGCAAAAAGGGCGCCCACATTCCGCGCCAGATAAGCGCCGGTGTTTTCCTTCAGTTCAACATAGGTGTGAATATATGATTTCACTTCCTGCTTTACCGCCGCAGTTCCCCCGTTATTTACAAATACAATTTCGAAATTGACCGTTGTCTCACAGGAAAGCTGCTGAAGGCAGGCGAGTGTATCCCGGG
>JBAPTX010000504.1:0-4127 GCA_049282375.1 Calditrichia bacterium | reverse complement strand
CTGCTGCCCTTTAACGGCTGGCGGCGGAAGATCAGCTTTATGGCCGATCTGCCGCAACTCGGCACCGCATTCTATTCGATTAAAGCGCAGGAAGGCGAACGGGAAGAATTCCAAACGGAAAAATCGACAGAAATCAGGATGGATTCAAGCACCGGTCTTATCAATTCCTATAGAACAAAAAACGGAAAAGAACTGCTGAAGGGCGGCTGTCCCCAACTGCTGGTGATTGAGGATAAATGCGATGCCTGGGGGACAGACTGCTGGTCCTACCGCAAAGAACTGGGCCGGTTTGAAAGCGATCCGCAGAGTATTATAAAGATTGAAAACGGACTGGTGCGCAGCATCCGGCAGGCCATTCAGCATTTTGGAAACAGCCGGGCGGTCATCAATACCATTCAGTATCAGAATTGGCCGGCGCTGGAATTCCGCCTGCGCATTCATTGGCGGGAACAGCAGAAACGATTGAAACTGCTGCTGCCCACCCGGTTTGATGCCGGGGAAGTGTTGTGCGAAATATTGGGGGGCGCCGCCAGGTTTCCTGCCGACGGGCAGGAGCATGTGCACGGGCGCTGGATAATCCTGCAGGACAAAGATATCGCGCTGGGCATTGTCCACACCGGCATGCATGGTTTCGATTTTAAAGAGGGCGAACTGCGGCTGTCCGTGCTGCGCAGCGCTGCATATTGCCACGAGCAGGGATTCAAACTGGATGCATATCCGGCGCGCAAGTTTATGGATCAGGGAGAGCATGAAGAACGGCTGCTGTTGTTTAGCGGATCGCCCGCAGAAGTGCAGCGCCAGATCTGCGGTTATGCGGACTGGCTGACCACACCGCCCTTTGCACTGGCCCATTTGCCGATGGGGGTCGGAGAAAAAACCGCCGCTGCCGAACTGCTAAGGTTGAAGCCCCAGAACATACGCCTGCTGGCCTGTTACCCGTCCGGCAAAAACCAGCTGCTGTTCAGGCTGCAGGAAACCGCCGGTGAAAAAACTGCATCCCGAATTCAGTTGATTCATCCTGCAATAGAATTTGAGTTGGATTTTCAGCCTCTTGAAATTAAAACGCTGCTGCTTGAAAAATCGGGTAACCCGCAGGAGTTGGAAAAGTGGGATGTTCAAGATGAAAAATCATAATTTAAATTTCAATTATTCCTGCAGGACATTCTTCAAAAATCCCGGCAGGGATTGCTTGAACATAGCCCGTCAATTCATTGGCGGGCGAATATGACATCAATTCATTGATGAATGAATATGGCGTCAATTCATTGGCGGGCGAACATGAAGCAAATATGACAAAATCGTTTTAAAGACCGGAGGGATACCCAAATGAGATTATATTTGCTGCTTTTATTAACATTTTTTGCATTCTCCCGGCTTTCTGCACAGGAAAACCGGCTGGAGATACCCGACTCGGGCTGGCGCCTGTGGCCGGATACGGCGGCAGCATGGCAATATGATTCCTTGTATCTGCCCGATGAAGTGCAGATCAATCTGCTGCCGGTAAATCCGCCCACCGGGGGTTGGGAACGGCTCTCATCCGAGACGGGCATTGCGGTAAACCTTCCTTCCACTGTGGAAGAGCACTACTGGGGAGAATTCGGTTTCCGGCCTTACCATAATGCCTATTATTTTGAGCGCGAAGATGAGCAGGTAAAAAACGGCAACTATTTGGGTGTGTCCTGGTGGTGGCGCAATATTGATGTCCCGCAGGATTTTGCCGGAAAAAAGGTGCTGCTGCACGTGCGGGGTGCCCGGCAGCGTGCGGAGGTTTACCTTAACCAAAAGCTGGTGGGCTATCATTTGATCGGCGAAACTGCTTTTGAATGCGATGTTTCCGCCGCCATCCGACCCGGCGAAACCAACCTGCTGGCGATCCGCATCACCAATCCCGGCGGCCGCCTCGACTGGGCCGATACCCACCTGATGAAATGGGGAAATTATGAATTTCACGCCAGTCACGGATTCGGCGGGCTGGACCGTGCCCTTTTCCTGACCGCCCACGATCCCGTTTACCTTGAAGATGCCTGGGTGCTGAATACGCCTAATCCGGTTACCATCCGCAGTACTGCGCTGCTGGCAAATGACTATGCCGAACCGGTAAACGGCCGTTTGCTGCTGCAGGTGCTTCCGCAGAATGGATCCGGACCAACGCTGGCGGAAAAGGAATTCCCTTTCCAAATGGAGGCCAATGGATTTCTGCAGATCGAAGAAGAGATGTCTGTGCCGGAAGCACAGCTCTGGAATCCGGATCATCCGCAGCTCTACCGCCTGCGCTTTTCGGTTCAGGCCGGTAACCGGAAACTGAATAAGATCTGGCAGGATGAAAAATATGTCACCTTCGGATTTCGCTGGTTCGAGGCCGACGGCATCGGCAAAGAAGCGGTTCTGCGGCTGAACGGACAACGCATCCGGCTGATTTCCGCAATTAGTTGGGGATTTTGGGGATACAATGGATTGTGGCCGCGACCGGATCTGGCCGAAAAGGAAGTGCGGGCGGCCAAAGCGTTTGGGATGAATACCATTCAGTTTCACCGCAATATCGGTAAAGCGGAAGTGCTGGATGCACAGGATCATCTGGGATTGCTGCGCTTCATGGAACCGGGCGGCGGACAGACCGCTTTCGGCACCGGATTTTCCATGTATGCACCTTCTCCGCAAGAAAAAATCGATATCAGCGGCATCGGGGCCCGGCCGCAGACCTTTGCAGAAAAGTATATGGAAGAAAAAATCATCCGAATGATCCGCGACCACCGCAGCCATCCCAGCCTGCTGATGTATAACATCCAAAATGAAATTCACCCCGATTTGCGCAATCCGCGCATCTTTCACGTCCTGCACCGCATGCATGAGGAAGATCCCAGCCGCATCATCACCCTGAAATCAGGAATCCCGCCGCGTAATCAGGTCTGGTATCAACCCTATGATGATTCGCTGTATTACGACCACGGCGACGGCTATTCCGGCTGGTGGGACCAGCACACTGTCGGCGGCCCGGGTGTCTGGCAGGATCAGATGTATCAAAATCCGCAGGACTTCACCCATCGCTCTGTAAACGACAGCGAGATTGTTGCCTGGGGAGAAATGCTGGGCGCGGCAGTTCCGGACCGTCATCAGCAAATGATCCGCACAATTCAGGAAAACGGCGGCAACAGCTATGATCTGAAAGATCATCAGGAAATTGTGGCGGCATACGAAAAATTTCTGGATAAATGGAATTTCCGGCAGGCTTTTCCCCAGCCCGACTCCCTGTTTGCCGATATTGCCGGTAAAAGCTACGACTTCTGGGGAAGGGTCATCGAAAGCGCCCGGCTGGCGGAAGCGAACGATTATCTGGTGATCAGCGGCTGGGAATCCACCGCCATCGAAAACCACTCCGGGCTGCTGGATAACCTGCGGCAGTTCAAGGGAACTCCGCAATTATTAAAGGAGAGATTTGCAGCGCTGCGGCCGGTGATTAAACCCCGTTCGCTGGTGGTCGCCACCGGCATGCGGGATACACTGGATTTGTTTCTGCTGAATGAAACCCGCCAGCCCGCCGGTCAGGGGCTGCGGCTGACCCTTTACGGCCCTGCCCGCGATACCACCGAACTGGGACTGTATAAAATTCCGGTCTGGAAAAAAGACCGCTTTGTTTATCCGGTCGGTGAACCGGTTATCACCCCGCGCTTTGAATCAGCGGGCAAATACCGCCTGCATCTGCAGCTCGCCGGGAAGGAGGATGCGTTTGCCAGTGAAACCATTCTGGTTGTGGACAACGCCCCCAAAGAGCAGATTCCGCCGGTTGCCGGTGTGGTGAGCCATGAACCGGATTTTATTCAAGCGCTGAGCCAACTGGGTGTTCGCGCAAAACCGTTTAACCCATCAGAGAACTATGATCTGCTGATTGCCACCACCCGTTTGCTGCACGGCTGGACGTCCGTAGTGGATTCAACCACGGAAATTGAAAATACAGATGATGACCGTCTTTTTCACACCGAAAGCTGGGGCTATGACCGCAACCTGGAATACACCTTTGCCGATCTGCCAAAAGGGAAAGCAACGGTCACCTTACGCTTTGCCGAAGTGACCCTTTCTTCGGAAAAAGCCCGCGTTTTTGATGTAGCCGTTAACGGGAAGCAGGTGCTGGA
>JBAPTX010000503.1:0-1828 GCA_049282375.1 Calditrichia bacterium | reverse complement strand
GCGCCTGCGTGCTGGCGCCCACGCACAGTCCCAGCAGAATAGTCACAATATCAATCAGCGCATTACGGGCGCTGTTGGCAAGCCGCTCAGTAACCCCGCTTTCTTTCAGCAGATTGCCGAAAAACAGCATGCCCAGCAGTACAATGGCGCCGGGTGCTATAAAAGCGGTGACAATAAAACTCACCACCGGAAACATGATCTTTTCCAGCTTGGTTACCTGCCGGGAAGGTTTCATCCGGATCTTCCGTTCTGCGGGAGTGGTCAGCCATTTCATAATAGGCGGCTGTATTACCGGCACCAGCGCCATGTAGGAATAGGCGGCAATGGCAATGGCGCCCAGTAAATGCGGCGCCAGTTGGGAGGACAGAAAGATGGCCGTGGGGCCGTCCGCACCGCCGATAATTCCGATAGAACCCGACTCCGCCGGTGAAAATCCCAGCATCAGGGCGCCGATAAAGGTAAGAAAAATGCCCATCTGGGCGGCAGCCCCCAGCAGCACCAGCTTGGGATTTGAGAGCAGCGCCGAGAAATCGGTCATAGCGCCGATACCCAGAAAAATAAGCGGCGGATAGATACCGCTGCTGACGCCGAAATAAAGGTAATATAAAACACTGCCTTCATCATAAACGCCCAGTGACATCCCGGAAGCATAGGGAATATTGCCGATAATGATGCCGAACCCGATGGGAACCAGCAGCAGCGGTTCATAATGCTTGCGGATTCCCAGGTACAGCAGCACCATCCCGGTCAGCAGCATCAGCAGGTTGCCTAACGTGAGATTATAAAAACCGGTGCTCTGAAGAAAATTGATCAGACTGTTCATGCCGCCCTACTCCCCGATCCTGACCAGAGGGGCGCCTTCCAGCACGGCTTCTCCTTCTTTCACAAATATTTTACTGATACTGCCATCCCGGTCTGCTTTAATTTCATTTTCCATTTTCATTGCTTCCATCTTCAGCACCGTCTGTCCCGCTTTTACTTTTTCCCCTTCTTTGGCCAAAATGGAAAGAATTAAGCCGGGCAGCGGCGCCACAACTGCATCATTGGATTGGGCAACAGGTACGGCGGCCGCAGGCGCAGCGGTTGGGGCCACCCGGCGAACCGGCTTTACTTCCAGCGGCTCGGTGGTTCGTTTAATCTTGCGCTCCACGCCCACTTCGTATTCACGGCCATCCACCTCCACGGTGGCGGTATCCGTATGCAATTTCTTTACTACAATGTGATATGGTTTTTCATTAATTGTAATGACGTATTCCTTCATTCTTTTCCTCTTTGCTACATTTAGGAATGCCGCATGGTGGAGGGGCGGGAAGCCACTACCCAGGGGGACATTTCCTGTTCGATTTGACGCAGGGTAATTACAGAAACATCTTCCTCATCCAGTTCGCAGCACAGGGCCACCCCGATGGCAACTGCTATGGCGCTATGATCATTTTCCGGCTGCCTTTCGCCTTCGGCCGTTTTTGCGGCAGATGTGCTGTTTAACCGGTCAGCTTTGCTCCCGGAATTTTCTACTGCACTAATTAACATGGGCAGCAGTGAGGTAATTCCCCACAGGATGAGCAAACCGGCAAAAACAGCCAGCAACCCGATGATTGCCACTAAAATGCCATGGCCGCTGGAGATGCGGTTTAATGCGGTTTCAATAATGCCGGAAATATTAACTGTTAATAATAATTTCATTTATTCACTCAATCTTTTTTACAGAGGTAATTCTGTTATAACGGGATATTGCCGTGCTTTTTCATGGGGAGGGAATCCCGTTTATTTTTCAGCATTTCCAGCGCTTTGCAGATGCGGAAGCGGGTACGCTTTGGTTCAATTACAT
>JBAPTX010000502.1:0-13274 GCA_049282375.1 Calditrichia bacterium | reverse complement strand
AACAAACCGTGCCCTGCTCTCTTTTTTTGAAGAGGGGCGGGTGCGGCTGCTATTCCGATACCTGGTCTTTGGCTTCATATGTCGAGAGCTCATCCTTTTCCACTATTAAAAGATGATTTTTTTCCACGGGGTTATACATCCCCAGCCGGGATGCAGCTTTAGCGGGAACCTCTTTTTCATTTTGAATCCGAAGTTTCTCCAGCCTTACATTTTCGGCATTTAGAATCAGAATGTCTTTCTCCAGTTGACTGATCTCCGCCAGCGTCTGGCGAATTTTCACATTTTTATACTGATATAAAATGAAGCTGGCACTGAGCAGCAAAATCAGCGCGAAAATAAAAATCCAGACAAACAAAACAGCCATGCCTGCACTGGCCTGTTTTTTGACCCGGTAAACCATTTTCCCGGATTTCCGCCGCTGCTGCTTCATTAAACCAGACTCCGGTATGGCACTGTTTTTTGAGCAGCCCTCAAGCGGGCGCTGCGCGCCCGGGAATTTTGCTCAATTTCCCGGCTGTCCGGCTGAACCGGTTTTCGCGTCAGCAATTTTACTTCGGACTGCTTCCCGCACTGACAAAAGGGGAATTCCGGGGGGCAGATGCAATCCTGTGCCAGAAAGCGGAAAAACTGCTTCACCAGCCGGTCTTCCAGAGAATGATAACTGATGACAACCATGCGGCCGCCTTCACTCAAACAGTCAAAAGCTTTCTGCAGGGCCCGTTCCAGCCGGTGCAGCTCATCATTCACTTCGATGCGGATAGCCTGAAAAATACGCGCCAGCGTTTTATTGCGGAATCTACCGGGCACCACGGAACCAACCACTTCGCTTAACCGGGAAGTGGTGGTAATTTCCTCTTCCAGCCGCGCTTTTACCACCGCTGCGGCAATACGCCGCCAGTGGCGTTCCTCCCCGTATTCGCGGAAGAGAATCTGCAGTTTTTCTTCAGGATAATCGTTTACCACCTGGCGGGCCGATGTTTTCTGTCCGCTTCCGAACCGCATATCCAGCGGCCCCGAACTTTGAAAGGAAAATCCCCTTTCCACATCATCTATCTGCCGGGAAGAGATACCCAGATCAAAAAGAAAGCCGCTTACCGGCAGTAAATCTTCCTCCACCAGCACAATGTCCAGTTGATCATAAAAAACCTGACGAAGAATCAGGCGGTCATAAAAATCCAGGCGCTTTCCGGCAAACTCCAATGCTGCTTCATCAGCATCCAAACCCAACAGCACCCCTTTGAAACCGGTGGAGTGCAGCAGGGCTTCAGCGTGCCCGCCGCCTCCGAGAGTGCAATCTACATAAACTCCCTCAGGATCTGAATACCAGTAATCCAAAGCGGCATTTTTCAAAACCGGCTGATGATAAAATTTAGTGGCGTCTTCAACCATCACATGATTTCCTAAATATCCAGGGTGTCCTGTATGGCAAGTGTTTCTTCCTGGCTCTCATCAACTGTCGCATTCAGATCTTGAGGATTCCAGATTTCAATTTTTTCGGTGGATCCTACCAGTACCACTTCTTTTTTCAGATTGGCGTATTCAATGAATTCTGCGGGAATATTCAGTCTGCCCTGCTTATCAATTCTCTGAGCGGATGAATTCAGGTTGAGAAGCCGCTTCAGGTTACGGCGCTTTTTCCCATCCGGGACCGCCATCAGAACTTCTTCCAGTTTAACTTCCCATTCCCGCACCGGAAAAAGAGCAAGATTGCGATCGGAACCTTTCACGATTATGAAATCCCGGTCCTGATCGCCGTTCTTCTCGATCACCTCCCGGAAACGGGCCGGCATGTTGATGCGGCCTTTGGCATCCAGCAGCTGACGAAAATTAGTGTGAAATTTTAATTTACCCTCTTCCATCGAATACCATGGAGTTTAGTGGAATTTGATGTATTTTGCTCCACTTATAGTATAATAAAAATTCACTGAAAAACAAGGAATAACTTAAAAAATTACACTTTTTTCAGGGCAGTTTCTTATGCTTTTTTAGGGAATAAAACAGGAAATAGATGAAATTTTGGACAAGAAAGCCGGTGCGGGAAAAAAGCCTATCTAAAGGATTAACATAGCATCCCCATAACTGAAAAAGCGGTAGCGCTGGTCGATTGCCGCCTGATAGGCGTTTTTCATTAAATCCAGGCTGCTGAATGCAGATACCAGCATCAGCAAAGTTGAACAGGGCAGATGAAAATTTGTGAGCAGCTTGTCCACTACCTTAAAATCATATGGCGGATAAATAAACTTGTTAGTCCACCCTCTTCCCGAACGCAGTAAACCATGCTGGTCCGCAACTGTTTCCAGCACCCGGACACTGGTTGTGCCCACGGCAACGACATTGCCCTTTTGTGAATGGGTGCGGTTAATAAGCTGCGCAGTTTCAGTAGTTACTTCATAATATTCCGAATCCATTTTATGACGGCTGATATCTTCAACCTGCACAGGCCGGAAGGTCCCCAGCCCCACATGCAGGGTCAGAGTGGCAATATTGATGCCTCTGCTCTTAATTTTCTTCATCAGATCTTCTGTAAAATGGAGTCCCGCAGTGGGTGCAGCAACAGCACCGGGCTTATCGGCGTAAACGGTTTGATAATGCGTTTTATCAATATTTTCAGTATTCCTTTTTATATAAGGGGGCAATGGCGTATTGCCCACTTCTTCCAGTATTTTAAAAAAATTCCCATTGCAGGAAAATTCCACAATCCGGCCGCCGGAAAGGGTGTTGTCTACAACGTCACAGTGGAGCTTGTCGCCAAAAACAATTTTATTGCCGATCCGTACCTTCCGGGCCGGTTTAACCAGAACTTCCCAGGTATTGGCATCGAGATTCCGCAGCAGAAAAACCTCCACCCCGGCACCGGTTTTATCCTTTTTACCCAGAAGACGGGCAGGAAAAACACGGGTATCATTTAAAACCAGACAATCGCCTTCTTTTAAATACTTAACAATATCACGGAAGGATTGATGGGCGAGTTTACCGTCTTCACGGTTTACCACCAGCAGACGGGCACTGTCCCTTTCCTGTAAAGGGTACTGTGCAATCAGCTCTTCCGGCAGATCATACTTAAAATCGTCTAATTTATATTTAAACCCTTCGAGGGGATTAAAATAGTTTTTCTTGGATTCCATGACGGGTAAATGTGTAATTAAAATGGTCGTAGGCCAAACGCGTTGCCACCCGTCCTCGGGGGGTGCGCTGTAAAAAGCCTTCCTGAATTAAAAAAGGTTCATATACTTCTTCAATGGTGTCGCTTTCTTCGCCAACAGCAACTGCCAGGGTGCTGAGACCCACTGGCCCGCCGCCGTAATTTTCGATAATGACGCGGATCAGCCGCTTATCCATTTCATCCAGGCCCCGGCTGTCCACTTCCAGTAACTGCAGACTCTGGTCCGCCACTTCGCGGGTGATGATGCCGTTGGCCCGCACCTGGGCAAAATCGCGTGTACGGCGCAGCAGACGGTTGGCAATGCGGGGGGTGCCCCGGGAACGCCGCGCAATTTCAATTGCCCCTTCCTGTTCAATTTTAACACCCAGAATTTTGGCGGAACGCATAATAATTTTTTTAATATCTTCCGGGCGGTAGTAGTCCAGCCGGGAAACCACGCCGAAGCGGGCACGCATGGGAGAGGTAAGCAGCCCGGCGCGGGTAGTGGCGCCAATCAGGGTAAAAGGCGGAAGATTGATTTGTATGCTGCGGGCATTGGGGCCGCGGTCAATCATGATATCCAGTTGGAAATCTTCCATGGCGGAATAGAGATACTCTTCCACTACCGCGTTCAGCCGGTGGACTTCATCAATGAACAGTACATCGCATTCTTTAAGGTTGGTGAGTAAACCGGCCAGATCACCGGCTTTATCCAGCACCGGGCCGGAGGTTACTTTGATATCGGAATTTAATTCATTGGCAATAATATGCGCCAGTGTGGTTTTTCCCAAACCGGGCGGGCCGTATAACAGCACATGGTCCAGGGCATCCCCTCTTTGACGGGCGGCTTCAATAAAAATCCTCAGGTTTTCAATTACTTTGTGCTGCCCTACAAAATCCGTAAAATTACGGGGACGCAGGGAGATATCGAATTCCTGCTCATCGTTCAGCGGCCTGGGATTTATCAGATCTCGTTCCATTAATTCAGAATTCCTTCAATGTCAGCTTAATTAATTCTTCCAGGGATAATCCCCCCGGGTGGTTTTGTATTACCGCGCGCACTGCTTTTTGTGCTTCCGTTTGCCGGTATCCCAGCGAGAGCAGCGCCAGAATCGCCTCATTGGCTTCATCCTGCATAGGACCGATAACACCGCCCCCAGAAGCGGTTGCTGTTTCTCCCTCTTCCGCCGGAAATTTATCTTTTAGCTCCATTAATACCCGCTGTGCCGTTTTTTTTCCCACACCGGGAATCCGGGTTAACCCCGCCACATCACCGGAGGAAATTGCCAGTCGTAAATCAGCCACTGTTAATCCGGATAAAACAGTAAGCGCCAGCCGGGGCCCAACCCCGCTGATGGAAATCAGGTGGCGAAAAGCAGTTCGCTCTTCCTGATTTTTAAAACCGAATAACTGGAGAGCATCCTCCCGCACATGCAGATAAGTGTACATCTGCACCGGCTTTTCATTGTCCTCCAATGTTTGAAAAGTGTTGACGCTGATGTGAAGCCCGATTCCAATACCATGGCAATCCACCACACAGAAAGTCGGGCTTTTTTGAATAATATGGCCGTTAATTTGTTCAATCATATCTTAAACAGGTTACCGGAATTCAGTTGACCTAATATAAAGGATAACAACCGCGAAGCAAAACGGCGATACAAAATACTATAAAATGGCGCAAAAGTAAGGAAAATTGTTACAGATGCTTCAGGAAATTCTGACGATGATAGTGGCACATTGCTACTGCCAGGGCATCCGCAGCATCTGCCGGTGTGGGCCGGCTGCCCAGCTTTAACAAATTGGCAACCATTGCCTGAACCTGAGTTTTAGAAGCATTACCATTTCCGACGATGGACATTTTTACTTCGCGGGGTGAATATTCAAATACGGGAATATTAATACGGGCGGCTGCCAGCATGGCGGCGGCGCGGGCATGCCCCATTACAATTGCGGTTTTTTTATTCTGGTGATAGAAAATATTCTCGACAGCACATAAGCCGGGCTGGTACTCACGGGCAATTTCAATTAGATTTTCGTGAATGGTTAATAATTTTTCGCTGAATGCCGCCGATCCGTTATTTCGAATACCGCCATGGTGCAGACACCGCAGTTCTCTTCCCTGAACTTCAATGATCCCGTAACCGGTAATACTGATGCCGGGATCAATTCCTAAAATTCTCAAATCGCCTCACCTGCATTATTCCATTTTTTCCATAATTGATTCATCGATATCAAAATTGGCAAATACATTCTGTACATCATCGTTCTCATCCAGAGCATCCATCAGCTTCAACATCTGAAGCGCTTCCTTTTCTTCCAGACTGACCAGATTCTGCGGAATCATGGTCAGTTCGGCATTATCCACCTGAATGCCCTGGTCTTCCAGTGCGGAACGGACCTTGTAAAGATCTTCGTATTGAGTATAAATTTCAAAAAAATCATCTTCAAGTTTCAGGTCATCAGCGCCGGCATCAATGGCCAGCAGCATCAGGTCTTCTTCCTCATGGTTTTCGCGGGGTACACGGATCAATCCTTTATTATCAAAAACCCAGCTTACACTGCCCGGCTCTCCCATATTGCCGCCATATTTGCTCAGCAGATGACGGATCTCTGCGACGGTGCGGTTGCGGTTATCTGTGGTTGTGGTGATGTAAAGGGCAACACCGCCGGGCCCGTAACCCTCCAGGGCAATTTCTTCATAAACGACCCCGGGCAATTCCCCCGTGCCTTTCAGGATGGCGTTTTCAATATTTTTTGTCGGCATATTGGCGCCCTTGGCGTTCTGCACCGCTGTCCGCAACCGGGGATTGCTGTCTGCATCGCCGCCGCCAAGGCGGGCTGCAATGGTAATTTCTTTAATCAGTTTGGTAAATACTTTACCCCGCTGGGCATCCTGCCGTTCTTTGCGGAACCGGATATTGGCCCACTTGGAATGTCCTGACATTTACTCCTCCAAAAAAACGTTGTATTCAAAAACCGGGATTTAATTGTCTTTCGGGATCTCCATCATTGTAGAATCCACCACTTCCGGCAAATAGGGATTTTGATATACCTTTGTTTTCACGATCCATGCTTTGGGATAGCCTCGGGAACGGACTTCCTTTAACAATTCTTCCGCGGCGACACGGTCCCGGAAATCACCCAGCCTTACCTTATAATACGGGGAATCAAAATCCATGTAAAGATTGACACCCAGATCAATGAACTGATCACCGGCAATATCTTTGGTATTCGTGGCATTATCCAGTTCTTTGGTAGAAATGATCTGAATACGGTAGCCGTCTGTTTCCTGATTGCTTTCCATTTTCTTTTCGGAAACTTCCGGTAATTCCATATCTGCCGGATTCACTTTTTCAACAGTTTTCTTTGTATAGCTGAAATTTAAATCCTCATTGTTCAGTTTTACCGGATCAAACGATTCATCCATTTCCACCGGTTCTGGTTCCGGCGGGGCTTCTTTCCGGGGCGTAGTCGCACAGCCGGCAAGCAGAATCAGTAAAATTCCGGTAAGTCCATAATTCAACCAGATCTTCATCATTAAATCTTCCTTTTCTCTTTGCGCCTGAAATTAAAATAATTCGGCAGATAGTTCAAGGGAAAACTTCCGGGGATTCCGTCCGGCATGTTTGTAGAGTATATCTTCATACAGCGGCCGCTCTGCGGCAGTTTCAGCCATAGCATATACCCTACCGATTTGCCCTTTTTCTTTTTTCATCTGATGACTTAATATTTTAGGGGAACTTTTAAACAGGTAATTTATTTAGTCTGTTTAAGCTGTTAAATTCCGTCCGGATTAAAGGGAGATTACTTCTTGGCTGCAAAGATTTACCTGGACTACAGCGCATCCACTCCGGTTTCTCCGGAGGTCTGGAATTCGATGGAACCTTATTTCAAAACCCATTTCGGCAATCCATCCAGTGTGCACCGCTGGGGCCAGACCACCCGTGCTGCAATCGAGGAAGCACGCAGTCAGATTGCCGCAGCGCTAAACGTGCAGGAAAGTGAAATCGTTTTTACCAGCGGCGGCACCGAAGCCAACAATCTGGCGCTGAAAGGTGCGGCCGCAGCAGAGACCACGGGCAAACGGCACATGATTGTCAGCGCGATTGAACACAAATCGGTCCTGAATTGTGCAAAAGCTTTGGAGAAGCAGGGGTTTCAAATCACCTATTTGAATCCGGACCAGCAGGGCCGGATTAATCCCGATCAAGTCCGGCAGGCTATTCAGAAAGACACAATGCTTATTTCAATCATGCATGGCAACAATGAAATCGGGACGCTGAACCCCATTGCGGAAATCGGGGAAATTGCCGCTGAAAAAGGTATTCTGTTCCATACGGATGCAGTACAGACATTCGGCAAAACAGAGCTCCGTCCGCAGGATCTGCCGGTGAATTTATTAAGCATTTCCAGCCATAAGATTTACGGGCCCAAAGGCGCCGGCGCACTGTTTATCAGGAAAGGAACAGCCATACAGCCGGTGCTTCATGGCAGCAGTCATGAACAAAACCGCCGGGCCGGGACCGAAAACGTACCGGGGATTGTGGGATTTGGAAAAGCGGCGGAAATGGCAGTTCAGCACGTCCCGCTTTATCAGAACAAGGTGCGGGAACTGCGTGATTTTCTGGAATCAGGCATCCGAGAAATTTATGCGGATGTGCTGCTTAACGGACATCCGGAGCAGCGCCTGCCGCACATTACAAACCTGTCATTTCCGGGAATTGAGGGGGATAACCTGCTGCTGAATCTGGACCTTGCCGGTGTCGCTGCATCAGCCGGATCTGCCTGTTCCTCCGGCAGTATACAAATTTCTCATGTATTGAAAGCGCTGCAACTGGAACCAAAACGCACCTTATCCGCTGTCCGCTTTTCTCTGGGATTAACGACCACTAAAAATGAGATCATTGATTTTCTTGAGCGGCTGGAAAAGATTTTACACCGCCTTGGGGCTATGGGTGGAATAAAAGTTCAATAAAGAAGTTCTTATTCACTATTTAAATCTAAATACATTCATTAAAAAAGGGAGGGTATAATGGCAAAACGGCAAACCAAACCAAAGTTGGATGATCAGCAGATACAGGAGGAAATCCGCCGGCGGGCTTACGAGTTGTATAAGGAAAAGGGCGAAAAAGAAGGCACCGAACACGACAATTGGCTGCAGGCGGAAAAAGAGATAAAAAAGAAATATAAGGTAAAATAAGCAGTTTAAATAAAAGGCGGAGTCATTGCGGCTACCGCCTTTTTTTATATCTACTTGCGCTGAAAAAATACAGCGGCAGGTGTAAATCTGAGCAGAAATGCGGCACTTCCCCGGCTTTCCGGGAGGGAAGATTATATTAGATTTCTCACATCGCCCGTTTCTTATTTCACTTCCCTGACAATAATAAAACAATCATTTTATAAATATTAAAATTAAAGCTCTTTCAAAATTGATATCTATCGAATGTAAACAGAATAAAACATCCGATATACAAAGAAAATTTTGCATTTTTTACATAATTGTTTAATTTATTGCAAAGATTAAGGGGGAACCTTCATGACTTCGGAAATACAAATTCAGTTTTTAGGCACCGGAACCATTTTACCGGACCCCAAAAGATCCTGTTCTTCTTTATTGATCCGGACAGCCAAAGAGAAAATGCTGGTGGATGCCGGGCCCGGAACGCTGAACCGCCTGAAAGAAGTAAACGTTAAACCGCAGGAACTCACCTATATTTTTGTTACCCATTTCCATCCGGATCATATTTCTGACCTGGTTTCCATCCTCTTTGCTATCCGCAACACTCACCAGGAACAAAATCAACATCTGCTGCGGGTATGGGGGCCCCGCGGCTTCATCAATTTTTTACACGGGATGGAAATTGCCTATGGCAAATGGATGCATTCCACTAACGAACAATTTAAATTTTATGAGTTAAAGCGCCGCCTGCTGGATTTCCCGGGATTCCGGCTGATCTGGGGAAAAGTGATTCATAAGAACGAGAGTGTCGGTTACCGTCTGGAAATTGACGGGAAAGTGATTATGATTTCCGGAGACAGCGGTTACTCTTCGGAATTGATCCGGCTGGCAAAAGAGGCGGATATCGCCATTATTGAATGTTCCTATCCGGATGAACTGGCGGTGGAAGGGCATCTTTGCCCCAGTCTGGCTGCCAAAATTGCCAAAGAAGCTAATGTCCGAAAGCTGGTCCTGACCCACTTTTATCCCGGCACCAGTGAAGGGAACGTTCTGGAAATCGCACAAAAATATTATGACGGCCCCATTGAACTGGCAGAAGATTTGATGGAATATACGCTTTCCTGATGTTTCCGGAGGCTGTTCGCTTCATAAAATCCGCTTGATTCAATCGGGGCATTTCTGTATGTTTTCACTCTGAAATTTTAGCCATATATACGAGAACACTAAGCTTGAATCTTCCACTTTTATTTGCACACCGCGGGGCCAACAGTTTCGGGCCGGAAAATTCTCTTTCAGCATTTGCCAAAGCCATAGAGATGGGCTGCGATGGTATTGAACTGGATGTCCGCATTACTGCCGATGACAAACTGGTGGTCTTTCACGACCGCAATACCCTGCGGATGACCGGCTTCCGCGGCAGTATCCAGCGAATGACCTTCAATAAGCTCAGGGAACTCCGTTTAGGCGGGGAAGGCTTTTCCCCGGAAAAAATACCATCCCTTGCGGAGTTACTGGATTTAGCCGGCAAAAAACTGCTGATTAATCTGGATATTAAAAAAGAACGTTTTTCCGGCAGCCATTTTGAACAAAAAATAGTGGCTTTGCTGAACGATTTCGGGCTGCAGGAGAACACAGTGATCTCTTCTTTCAACCCTTTTGTGCTGAAAAGAATCTCCAGCCTGAATCCCGCGCTGCACCTGGGATATATCTACAGCAACCGCTCCAGCCTGATGATGCTGAACGGTCATCCGGTGGAATCGCTGCATGTGCGCTACCGTCTGCTCAGCAGGCGTTATCTGCAGCACCTGCAACAGAGGGGGCTGAAGGTATATGCCTGGACGGTGGACCGTTTGGAAGCCATGCAGAAACTGCTGGAGAAGGGTATTGACGGGATTATCACCAACCGTCCGGAATATTTTCTGGAAATGATAAAAACGCGGCAGGATTTAAAGGATCATTTGAATTCCAACAGGGGCAGGGATTAACCCATTATGAATAATCGTTACGTTGAAATAAACCCGTCCAAATGCGATTTATGCGGTACCTGTGTGGGTATCTGCCCGGAAAATGTTATTGCCATGTCGGTTGACAAATTGACCATTGACCACTCCGGCTGTACCCGCTGCCATAAATGCATCTGGATTTGTCCGGTTCGCGCACTGGAAATGGTAAAAACTACACCCCGGTAACTGAAGCAGCTTTTGCTCCTCTGCAGTAAAAAAACCTCATTTCAACTAAATATTTACTCTGATATAACCCGCATTGAGTAAGTTTGGGAATTCGATTTATGAATTTTTTTTCTTAGATTGCCATACTTTAAGGCCGTCCGGAGAATTGACGGGATATCAGCGAAGTCCGTCCAATTAGATAAGAATAAGGCAGTGGGTATGAATCGTGAAGAACTGGCATTGCAAATCAAAAAGAAAGCGCTTGAAGTCGGATTTTCTGCAGCGGGTATCACAGATGCACTTATCCCGGAAAAAGCAGCCGCCGGGTTAAATGAATATATCCGGGAAAAGCGCCACGGCACCATGGATTGGATGCAGCGAACACAAGCACAGAGATCAAATCCGGCCGCCTACTTTCCGCAGGTACGCAGTATTATTATGACCGCCAGCAACTATTTCCGCAGCGCCGAAGAAATGCGTTTCCCGGCGGAGTGCGGGGATATTTCCCTTTATGCCCGCGGGCGTGACTATCACAAAGTGATTAGAAAAAGATTAAAAATTCTGCTTGAATTTATTACAGGCCTGGAACCGGATACAAACGGCCGTCCTTTTGTGGATTCTTTTCCGATAATGGAAAAACCACTGGCACAAAAAGCCGGGCTGGGCTGGATTGCCCGCAACACCACTTTGATTCTTAAAGGAAAAGGTTCCTACTATTTTCTTGGCGGACTGCTGCTGAATCTGGAATTACCGGCGGACCAGCCGTTTACAGAGGATTACTGCGGCAGTTGCCATGCCTGCCAGGAGGCCTGCCCCACCAATGCCCTCCTGCACGATCGCCAGATCGACTCACGCCGCTGTATTTCCTATTTAACCATCGAGCATTCCGGTGCCATCGAACCGTCTCTGCAGAAAAAGATGCAGAATTATGTTTTCGGCTGCGACATTTGCCAGATTGTCTGCCCCTGGAACCGTTTTTCTACAGATACTGCGGAAAAGGATTTCTTCAGCCGCTTTAAGTTGGAGGATCTGAAACTGGAACGTTTACTCAACCTGTCCGAGAATGAATTTAACCGTCTGTTTGAAGGTACACCGGTTCGCCGCAGCGGATATCAAAATTTTTTACGTAATGCTAAAATTGCACGGGAGAATCTGAACCGGCAGGGGAACAAAACTGCAGATTAAAAATGTGGAACCGGAAAAGTAAAAATCCCAAAGGGACTTTACTGGTTTACCGGCTCCATCGACTGTATTTACAAATTAAAACTTAATGTAAGGCGGTGGGTCACACCAAAATCTTTGTCAAAAGGGATTAAGGCGTAGTCGAAACGAATGGAAGAACGGAAAACACCGAGCCCGCCGCTGAAACTGCGGTTTTCATATCCGATAAGCCAGCCGCCCCGCAAGGCAATGTGATTCAAAAAAGTGAATTCTCCACCGATGTGCACTCCCCCATCCTTTTTAAACGGCTTCACTGCATCTGCTGCCAGTGCTGCAGTGTAATCCGGCGAATTCAAAGGGAGCTGATAATACAGGCCGGCCCGGATAGTAGTGGGAAGAACCGTTTCATCATTTTTCAACTTTCCCATCGAACCGGCATTGGTTAAAGCAGCACCAATTTTCAGATGCCAGGCAGGCAACTGATAAATGGCCCCCACATCCAGCGCCAGTCCGGAGGCGGATTCAACATAAATTTTTTCGAAAAGGTATTTGCCGGTAATGCCCACATCCAGGCGGTCGCCAAACCTGCGGGCATAACTGAGGCCCGCGGATAAATAATGGGCAGAGGTTTCTTCCAGCGGTAGTGATGAAGGAATATCACGCACTTCAATTTCGCCGATATTAAAACTTCTGACCTGAAATCCCCAGGCGGCGCGGCCGCTGCGCAAAGAAAGGGCAGCGGATTCCCCCCGGATTCCTTCCAGCCATTCATTATGATTAAAGAGGGCATTGGACGGGTCTGCGCCCAACTGACCGGCGGGATTCCAGAACAAAGCAGCAGCGCCGTTTGCCGCTGCGGTATGAGCTTCACCCATCCCGACCCCGCGGGCATCCACTCCCACTTCTAAAAACGACAGACCGGTTTCTCCGGCACCGGCGGCATAACCGCTGATTGTAAATATGAATAAAATGAATGCGCATTTCCGAAACATCACTACTCCATTTTCAATTCAGTTTAAAAATTTAATTTTAATGATCATTCCGTTCTTCTACAGAATTGATACTTAAAAAGCCAGCCGCCAGGTGAAAATATGGCTGCTGCCCTCATCAATGACCGATGCCATAAAGGCATAGTTCAGGGAGGCGCGGGTCCCCAGGGGAGTATTGATTTCCAGACCGCCGCCAAAGGTGAAATGATCATTGTCATACCCCAGGCGGCCTGCCAGGCCTTCGCTTATCATTTCCACGCCGATATGGTGTTTTTCCTCCCCGGCTTCACTCCATTCAAAATCATACGCACCACGCAGCCAGGGCAGCGGTGAAATCACATAAAATCCGGTTCGGTAGCTCACCGGGAATTTATTATTAAGCGTCATTCCGCGGTCAAACAAGTCTTTGGTATCGGATTTCAGTTTTGCATTCACATCTTTGATCTGCGCCCCCAGTGAAATCCATGGATTGACCCGCACCAGTAAACCCAGATCGGCTCCGAGCCCGTCTCCTTTATAATCGAATTCACCGCCGTTATCCGACATATTTTCGCGCACATATTTTGCATTCACTCCCACACTGACCCTTCCCGGCAATACCTGGGCGCCAAAAGTAAAATAAATGGCATGCAGCC
>JBAPTX010000501.1:0-2606 GCA_049282375.1 Calditrichia bacterium | reverse complement strand
CAGTACGGAAGATCATTCCGGATATTTAAAAGTGGCGCTTTTTGACAATCCCACCAATCTTGATCCCCGCACCTACAGCGATGTGGCTTCCTACCGGGTAATCGAACAGATTTATGATTTTCTGGTGAAACTGGATTCCACCGGACGGCCGCAGCCGGTTTTGGCAACCGGCTGGGAAACCCCTTCAGATACAACCTATATTTTTCATATCAGGGATAACGTTTATTTTCATGACGGTAGTAAACTCAGCGCCCACGATGCGGCTTTCACCTACCGCTCAATCCTGGACCCTTCCCTGAAGTCCCCCCAGCGCCTGCTGCTGCAGGTGATTGATAAGATCAGTGTGCCGGATTCTTTTACCCTGAAGATTAAACTCAAAGAGCCCTTTGCACCTTTTCTTTCGACTCTGGAAGTTGGTATTGTGCCCGAAAAAATTGCACGGAAAAACCCTCAGCAACTTCAACGGAATCCGCTGGGCAGCGGCCCCTTCCGCTTTGATGAGTGGAAATCCGACGCCTATATTTTACTTCCCGCCAATAAAAATTACTGGAACGGCGCCCCGCGTATTGACGGCCTGGAAATAAAAATTCTGCCTGAAGCCACCACCCGCATCCTGGCGCTGGAAAACGGGGAAATCGATTTTTTAATGAATAATTTTCCGGAAAGCATGATTTCCCGCTTCAGGGAGAATCCCGCTCTCCGGGTGAAAATGGAGACCGGCTCCAATTATGTCTATCTGGGACTGAACCTCGCAAATCCGTATCTTTCCCATCGTAAAGTCCGGCAGGCAATCGCCTATGCAATAGATGTCCGAAGTATTATTAAAAACCTGATGGAAGGAATCCATGAACCGGCCCGCTCGCTGCTGAATCCGGAACACTGGGCTTATAATCCCGATTTGCCGGACTATCCTTATAACCCGGATAAAGCGCGCCGCCTGCTGGATGAAGCCGGCTTTCCCGATCCCGATGGAGACGGCCCGGAAATGCGGTTTAACCTGACTTACAAGACCACTGATAAACAGATGAGCCGGCAAAAGGCGCAAATTATTCAGCAATATTTAAAAGAAGTCGGCATCGGTATTGATATCCAGAGTTATGAATGGGGAACCTTTTTCGACGATATTCAGAACGGGCGGTTCGATATGTATTCGCTCACCTGGGTGGGTGTTTACGAGCCGGACCTTTATTACCGCCTTTTCCACAGTGCCAGTATTGCCAATGGGGCAAATCGGGGCGGATACCGCAATGAACAGGTGGACAGCCTTATTGAGCAAGCCCAGCATACCACAGATTTGGAAAAGCGCAAACAGTATTATTACCGCATACAGGAAATTCTGGCGCGCGATCTGCCCTATATCAGCTTGTGGTACGAAACCAATGTTGCGGTGATGAATAAGAAGCTGCGTAATTTTTCTATTTACCCGGCAGCCGAATGGATTTCTTTTCGGAATGTTTATTTTGAAAAAAGTTAGGTTGTTCAATACAACGCACAAATTGCATAAAATGGATATTTTATAAAAATATTATTCTGTTGATTTATTTATGTTAATATAAATATATTCTTTTCATCATAATTGTAATAATTCAGATTCAGAAGATTAAAATAATTTTGTTTATAAATGATCAACAGATTTCCGGAAGTTACTAAATACCTGCTGATAACCGTCGTGTTTTTTACAGCAAATTATTTGTCTGCCCTGGATCTAAATTCGGATAGAACAGCCCTGGCTGTTGCCGTTTCCACCCCTCCGCAAATAGATGGCAAAGTGGATTCCGTCTGGCAGCAGGCACAGGAAAACACCGGATTTACCCAAAGAGTCCCGTTAGAAGGTGAAATAGCCACTCAGGACACCCGCTTTTATGTACTCTACGATGACAAAAAGTTATATTTTTTATTCATTATGTTAGATGATGAAAATGAGAATATACCTGCCCGGCTGGTAGATCGGGATCATGAATTTTATCCCGATGACAGTATTAATTTTCTATTGGATACTTACAATGATCAACGCCGTGCCTATTATTTCAGTACCAACCCCCTGGGAGTTGAACAGGATGGGCTGATCAGCGAAAACGGCGAGAATGTTGATTTAACATGGGATGCTATTTTTTCAGTGGCAGCCCGGCGCAATGCTCATGGATGGGTGGCGGAATTTGCCATTCCATTCAATTCTCTGCGGTTTGAGGATGGTCAGCAACTGCATGAATGGGGTTTTAACGCCTGGCGGATCCGTAAAAAAAACCGTGAAATCTCTTATTGGTGTCTGGTAGATCAGAATTATAAAATGTTCCGCCTTGATTTGTCCGGCAGGTTAAGCGGCATTCAAAATGTCAAAAGCGGACATCAGCTTCAACTGCTTCCCTATCTTACAACCCGTAATAATAAACCGGCAGCCGGAGATAATGTGGATTTAAATGCCGGGCTGGATTTAAAATATGCTGTTACCTCGGATTTGACCCTGGATTTAACATTGAATCCGGATTTTGGCCAGGTGGAAATAGATGAAGAGCAGATTAATCTGGATAAACGATACGAAATTCAGTTGGAAGAAAAACGGCCCTTCTTTCTTGAAAATACGACCCTGTTCCAAACCCCATTTTATC
>JBAPTX010000500.1:0-14134 GCA_049282375.1 Calditrichia bacterium | reverse complement strand
GGAAATTCTGGCTGTTTGAGGCCCGGCTACCTGGAAACCGGCTACTTATTTATTGACAACCGCCGGGCCGAGTTTCAGAATTTCCAGCGGAGTGAAGCGTGCAATTTCCAGATTTTTTCTGTCAGTCTTGATTTTTTGGTTCTTTTGTATCAAGACAAAAGAACGGTGCAAAGAAAGAACAAGGCGGAGGACAAGTGAAAAGGCAAAGGGAGTGATGCGCGTGGACGTGAAACGTGAAATGTGAAAGGACAAACGGGTTCACGCAAGTCGCCAATCCGCAATCCCAAATCTGCAATCGGGAATCTCCGCCTCTCCGATTCGCCCCTTCACCAAAAAAAAGCCTGCCACCCAAAACCGGCAGGAAGCAAGCCTGCCTCATCCCCATCCCAATGCGCGTTCTTGCATTTTCTCAGGCCATCAATCTCCCTTCCCCTTCTGCAGATGGAGACGGGGAAGGGCGGGAACGATCGTCATCATTTTTCGGACGTTTCCGGGGTTAGGGTTGAGGTGCTATTTCAACGTCATTTCCGGCAAAAATGCAGAAAAATGTGAGGCGCCCGACCTTCAGAAAAAATTGCCAGAAATTCCGCTGAGCGACGACTTATACAATTTTCGGGATTCAGGCAGCAGCCACTTAGAAAACCGCCTTGTAAAAATCCGGTTGCCCTGCCGCCGGTTTATTCTCATTTTTTCCGGGCAGAATTTTAACCGAAAGAAAGGCAAAATTATGATGGATTTTTTCAATAATGGAAACAGCCGCTCTGCAGTGCTCGTGCTTTTCCTGGTGCTGTTTACCGGAAATAAACTGTGGGCCACTGATCCGCCGGACTGGGAAGGCGGACGGCCCGACGGCTGCACCACAATTACGGTAGGGAAAAAGGCCACTGCAGACGGTTCGGTGATTACCTCCCACACCGACGACAGCCACCGCACCCGCTCCTGGATGGATATTCAGCCGGCACAGAAATATCCCAAAGGCGCCAAAATGACTATGTACCGCCGGGAAAAGGAAGATTCGCTGGCAATGCCGGCCTATAAGCATGTGCCCATCGGCGAAATTCCGCAGGTTGCTTATACTCACAAATATTTCAATACTGCTTACCCCTGCATGAATGATCAGCAGGTGGGAATTGGCGAATCCACCTTTGGCGGCAGAAGCTCTCTGAAATCCGCTAAGGGACTGATTGACTGCCAGCGGCTGGTGCAGTTGATGCTGGAACGCTGCAGCAGCGCCCGCGAAGCCATTCGCATGGCGGACACCCTGACCCGAAAATACGGCTGGAATGATTCCGGGGAATGTTTGACCATATCGGATAAGCAGGAAGTCTGGCAGTTTGAAATTGTGGGTCCGGGCAAAGGCAACACCGGCGCAATCTGGGCGGCGCAGCGCGTTCCGGACGATCACATCAGCGTAAATGCCAATGCCAGCCGCCTCCGGCAAATCGACCTGCAGAACCCGGATTTTTTCATGGCATCAGAGAATGTATTTCAAGTGGCACAGGACAGCGGCTGGTGGAATCCGGAAAACGGGCCCTTTGAATTCTGTTATGCCTACGATCCCGCCGGACGTCAGTCAATGGCGGCGCGGCGGCGGGAATGGCGGGTGCTGAGCCTGGCCGCCCCTTCGCTGAACCTGCCGCCCAATTCGGAGAACTATCCTTTCTCGGTAAAACCGGACAGCCTGATTACCCTTTCAAAACTGGTCGAAATTTTCAAAGATTATTATGAAGGTACCGAATTCAACTTCGTCAAAAATATTACCTGGGTGAATGATAAAGGCGAGACGGAAATCTCTCCGCTGGCAAATCCCCACATGCCCTACGACATGAACAGGATTTTCAACATCAACGGCGGCTGGGGCTGGCGGGGCGAACGTACCATTGCCCGCTGGTACACCATGTATGCCACCATCATTCAATCGCGGGACTGGCTGCCGGATGAGATCGGCGGGGTAGTCTGGCTGGCCTGGGACAATGCGGCTACTTCCATTTATACACCGCTCTACATCGGCATTACCGAACTGCCGCCCTCCTTTGAGACGCCGGGCCGTGTCAACGGCTACACCCGGGAATCGGCCTGGTGGGCATTTAACCGGCTGGGAACCCTGGCGGCGCAGCGCTGGGGCGATATGCGCCACGATGTGGATGCAGTCTGGAATCCCTGGCAGCAGGAGATGTTTGCAAATCAGGAAAAAGTGGACCGGGAAGCAGCAGCGCTCTACAAAAAGAACCCGCAAAAAGCCGTCCGGTATCTGACCGATTACAGCAATCAATGGGGCCGCAGAGTGGTGAACCGCGCCTGGCGGCTCGGGGATGAGCTGTGGACCCGGTATGATGAAAAATTTTGAGAAGAGATTTTTGCATTCCAATTAAGCAAAGGACAAACAGGCAATGAACTACTGGCTGCTCAAATCGGATCCGGATGAATTCGGCTGGGAGGATTTAAAAAAGGCACCCGGCAAAAGCACCACCTGGGACGGTGTCCGCAATTATCAGGCGCGAAACAACCTGCAGAAAATGAAGAAGGGCGACCTGGCGCTGTTTTACCACAGCGCGGTGAATCCGCAAACCATTCCCGGTATTGTGGAAGTGGTGAAAGAGGCCATTCCCGACCCGACCCAGTTTGAAAAAGATCATGAAGGATTCGATCCCAAAAGCAATCCGGAGAATCCCCGCTGGTTTATGGTAGAAGTAAAGATAAATGCAGAATTCAAAACACCGCTTACCCGGGATGAAATGAAATCCATTCCGGAACTGGCGGAAATGGCGCTGTTTCGCAATTCCCGCCTGTCCGTCCAGCCGGTTACAATCCAGCAGTGGAACCGGATTACAGCTTTAGGAAAACAACACCCGGTTTAATATTCCGGGACAGGAGATTACAAATGGCGGTTTACGCAGTGGGCGTGGATTTAATTGAGATTGAACGGGTGGAGCAGTTACTGGATAAATACGGTGATAAGTTTAAGAGGCGCATGTTCACCGATATTGAAATTGAATACTGCGAAAAAAAAGTGAGCCGGGAAAGTTTTGCGGGACGGTTTGCCGCCAAAGAAGCGGTTTTTAAAACCACCGGCCTGGGGCTGGGCCCGGGAATGACCTGGAAGGATGTTGAAGTAATAAATGACGAAAAGGGTAAACCGGAAGTCCGGCTTTACGGCAAAACCGCCGAACTGCTGCAAGGCAAAACGGTTCACATCTCAATATCTCACTCAAAGAGCGCCTCCGTGGCGGTTGCAGTGGTGGAATAGATTGATCAGGCCATAGCTGAATTCTGTTTTATCCGGATAAAAGCAGCCTTTAACCCCGCACCAGGTTAATGCGGTCATCCTTAACTTTGACAATTAATCCTCTTCTTTTCTCCTTATTTACCCAGCTATGCATGCCCACCTGCACTTCCACCCGCCGGTACAGATATCCGGTTATCTGCACATGGGCCTTCTGCAGTTCTTTTAACTGTTCACGGATCAGAGTGAGTTGCTCTTCCAGAATATTAATATTTTTACTGATTTCGTCCATCTCCAACTGCAGCGTTTCCAGTTCACCGGCATCCTGCGGTGGAAAATTTCCTTCGACCTTTTTAATTACAAACTGATAAATTTTATCTTTTTTTTCTTTTCCCTTTATCGTTAAATCTATTATCTCTGCTTCTATATTTTCTTTTTGCTGAAAAAGCGGTTCACGGCGCCCCACCACCAGCAGGGTTTTTATCTCTTCCTCGCTGCCGGCCATTTTGATACTGATTTTTTCCCGGGCCTCCGCGGTGCCGCCGACAATTCGCCCATTGCTGCTGCGGATGACTCTTCCCGCACTAACCTGACATCCCAATAATTCAACTTCAAAATTCACATCACGGCCGGCGCTGATATTCTGGTTATTGCCAAACCCGATTTTCACATCCCTGCCCGCCTGTAGCCGTCCCTTCTGATTCCCGACAAAACCCCGCTCTACCAGAATATCTTCTTCGGCGTAAATTCCGGCATCTTCTACCGTCCCGGTAATGGTGACACTGCCGGCGCACTCTACCACAAAACCGGCTTTTACATCCCCCCGGATCAACAAATCCCCCGGAAAGCGGATATTGCCGGTGTGATAATCCACATTCTGATCAATAACCATCTGCTTGCTGACCCGCAAAATACCGCCGGAATTGAATACAGCCAGCCCGTCACAGGCGGCTAAAATAAGATTCGCATCATCAGCGGACTGAACGACGTTTTCTCCCAATTGAAAGGGAGCCGTTTCCGCTGCCGGCGGCACCGGGATTTCCTCGCCGGTAACCGATTTACCGCTTCTGCCCGCTTCACCGGGAATGATTCGCAGCAGCGGAGTACCGGTTTTAACGATATTTTCCCGTTCCAATTCCCGGTAATTCACCTTTGTTCTGTCTTCAGAATGCAGTACCGGCTGTCCGCTGAAGTCAATCAATTCTTCTGTTGCCGGCGGTTGCGGCGGAATGGCAGGGATGCCGCGTGCCGCCACAAAGGGGGCGGTGGATTGCTGCAGAATGGCCTCTTTTACAGCTTCCCGCTGCAGCCCGAAAACCACGCCTTTATCCCGGAACAGGGTTTTCAGCTTTTCCACCAGCAGTTTACGCGGTAAAGAATAGTCATGTATCTGCAGGGTTGCGCTTAAGGTATCATCACTGATTTCTAAAGTGGCAAAGGGGAGGGATTCCTGCTCGCTCATACAGTCATTCTACTTTGGCATTTACATCCGTTAAAATGAAAAAACCGGAACTTCCACTACAAAACAATTACGGTCTTCACAGGCATTGTCCAGAAATATGCGGCCGTTTTGCGCTTCCAGCGCCAGACGGCAGAAAATCAGACCCAGTCCGCGGGCAGGTTTAAAACCGGCCTCCTTCAGCTCCGGCTGGGCATTTTTCGAAAAAATCTTTTGTTTAAACTTATTGGGAATGGGCGTCCCGTCATGAGAAATCATTAAGCGGGCGGTTTCACCGTTCTGCCGGCATTCTATGAAAATGCTCATATTTGGGGGTGTATTTGCGAAAACGTAAGTCATAAGATTATCCAGCACCCGCTCAAAGATATCCTTATCCACATAAACGGAATCCGGGTCTTCCCCGCACTTCAGGTGTACCGTTTTATGCTGATGCTCCGGAATATCCTGATAAGCCGCGATGACTTCTTCAGTCATGGCGCGAAGGTCCGCCGGGACAGGTTCAATTTCCAGCAGGTTCTGTTCCAGGCGGCTGATATCCAGCAGGTTCAGGATCATGCGTAGAAGACTGCGGCTGCTGCGGGCTATGCGGCTGGTATAAACCAGCGGATCCTGCTGATGCAGAGCTTCCTGATTCATTTCCATCATCTGCAGATTACCCTGAATAACAAAAAGCGGATTTTTCATATCATGGACAATCAGGTTGGTAAGTTCCTTCTTCAGATGATCTTCCCGTTCCAGAGCCGTTTTCTGCTTCTCCAGCTCTTTATTGCGCCGGCGCAGTTCATCGTGGTAAAATTTTAACCGAAGTAATGATTTTACCCGGGTCAGCAGCTCTACATTTTCAAACGGCTTGGTAATAAAATCGTCCGCTCCGGCTTCCAGTCCCTTAATTTTATCTTTTAACTCCTTTAAAGCGGTGATCATGATTATCGGTATATGGAAAGTTTCCTGATTCTTTTTCAGGCGTTCGCAAATTTCAAATCCATTCATTTCCGGCAGCACCACATCCAGCAGAATCATATCAGGTTTTTCCCGTTCTACAGCGGAAACGGCTTCTGTTCCGGTCTGTGCCACAACCACCCGGTACCCCGCAGGTTCTAAAAAATAAGTTAACAAATTAACGCTTTCGGGATTGTCTTCAACTATTAAAATGGTAGCATTTTGCTGGGTAGCATTAAGCATTTAAATAAATACCTCTAATTTATTGTCCGGTACGTTAAATAAATTTCTGTTCATAAAATTCACCATTTCCCGCTGCGGCCTGAATTGATATTTTTTCAGCGTCAGTTCACATTTATATAGCGCCGTCTTCAGTTCCATAATGGATTTATCGGCTGACGCGATAAAATCTTGATGATCGCTGTAAAGAGTCAGATCCAGGGAATTCTCATCCAAAGCGGCGCCAATCCCCAGTTCTCCCCAATGAGCGCTCTGCAGCAATAAAAAAAATTCCAGCGGCTCAGGATTTTCTTCCTGCTGCATTCTACGCTTAAAAAATAGAAAGTTTTGGCCTTTTTTATTTTGTGAATAGGGCAACATAACCCATTGGCCGCTCAGGAAACGGCGCAGTTCCCATTCCAAAAAATGGTTGATTTGTTTAAAAAACAGGGCGGATTCATCCCCTTTTTCGCAGAGAAGGTCCAGAATTTGGCCGCTTTTATACAGTATATCGCCTGCTTTTTCTTTTTCGGTCAAGAGCAGTTTTAATTTTCCCGGCAGGTCCTGCAGTAGATCCGGCAGATCTGCCAGCGCCATTTCATGTTGCAGAAAATGCAGCCATTGCTGTAAGATGAATTGCTGTCCGGACGAACTGAAATTTGCGGTTTCCCGCATTAGGGAATTGAACTTCCCGGCAATATGCTTATCCCCGCAAAGCCAGCTTAATAAATCAATGCTGTTCCATGAATTATCCGGCGTTTCGGCGGATTTTAAAAAGAAGTAAGGGACCAGGCGGCCAGGCTGGCGGTCCATTCGCTTCAACCTTTTTAACTCGTCTTTTCGAACAGGTAAATTCAGTTTTAATGACCAGGCGGTAAACTGATCGTTAAACCCCTGCACGGAAGCCTCTGCAAGGGCTGAATGTCCGGTCATTTCATTTAATAAATTTGAAGTCATCAGAGAAATAAATTTAAATTTCAGGCGCGGATGGACCTGCCGGAGTTCCACCAGCAGTAAATCCTGAGGCTTCAGCAATAGTTCACTGTTTATCGGGAAATGTTTACCGCGAAAGGCAATGGTATAGCGAAAAGCGCTGACCCGCTGCACCACCCGCACACCAATCCGGTCGCCGGATTTTAAAGCCGGCAAAGCGGTCAATCCGCCGGCTTCAGCAGAGGGGTAGGTATTTACATACATAACTTTTTCATAAAGTTATCTGCGGACCGGTTCATTTCCGGCTGCCGGCCGTTCGCTTTCTTTTGATTGTTTCAAGGAAAGGAAAAGCCGCACTTCTTCCTGCCCGATTCCCATACGGCGGGCAATCTCGCTGTAAGAAAGGTCAAGTGCGGAGAGCGCATTGATCTGATTTTCAATAGTGCGGTTATTTTGGGCGGCGCGCTGGCGGGAAGTTAAATTTATAGCCAGTTCAATTTCACCAATTCCCAAATTCAGGCGCCGGGCCAGATCTGCTTTTTCACTCTCAGTTTTAATTCTACCCGGGGCAATTTCCTGTTTTATTGCAGATTTTACCGCAGGTGACTTTTCATTCAGATGACGGACCGTCGTTTCTTTGATTGCCCCCTGCGGACCCGGTTTCGCCGCTGCCTGTGAAACCGATTTCAGGTCGGCCGGAGCGCTGTTCGGCTTTTTTACTTCTTTAGCCTGTTTTTGCTGCCACTTTTCCGCCGCAGCGGTCATTTTCTCAAATTGCCGGCGTTTGCGCCTTTCTTTCCGGGTCCAGTACCGCACCAGGCTGAAAATAATAAAAACAGACATCAGGACGATTCCGCCGAAATAAATCCGGGCCTTCAACGGCACTGCCGCCAGCAGACTGCTGAAAGTTGAAGAGCGGCCGCTAACCGGATCCTGCTGACTTATCGATACCTCCGCTTCACTGTCAAGAGCGGAAGCACTGGAATTATCTAAACTGTTTTGCGGGGGTTCACTTATTTGCGGGTGAGCAGTATTTTCCGCATATGAATTGTCTGCGGCATCCGGCGCATCCTTTCTGCCAAAAACAATTCTTCCGTTCCCTTCCAAATAAAAGTCATTATTTTCATTCAATTCGAAAATGATGAGCCGGGCATCCCCGTTCAGGGGCAGACTGCGCACGCTGCGGATTCCGCAGGCAGGGGGAAAATTCTGCCGTTCCAGCAACTGCCACGGTAATTCTTCATCGGGCGGCAGGGAAAGTTTAAGCAGTATTTTTTGTGCAGGCGACTCATTCAGCAGTTTCAACTTACAGTTTTCGGGTACCCGGAAGCGGATATCCGGGCGGGATGCGGTGAGATTAACGGTGAAAAGGGAGTCCGGTAACCACGCTTCGGCCCGGACGGAAGCCAGGGAAAAAACGGCAAGGAAAATCAGAACCTTAACCGGTAGATGCAGGCCTTTCCTCATAATATTTATCTTTCTGGTTTTTTTGTGGAATAAAGATGCGGATATGATTTCCGCTCTTTTCGCCGGATAAAAATTCGATACGGCCGCCAAAGTCCTGCAGCATCTGCACGCTGACCGTGAGGCCTAAATTTATTTCTTCGCTACTGTTCAGGTCATAAAAGGGATCCATCACTTTTTCAATAAATTCTTCAGGCATCGGCTTGCCGCTGTCCAGCAGATCCAGTTGGATCCAGTTGCTGTCTTTCAGGCAGGTCTTCAATTGAATTTTACCATTCCGGTTGATCCGCTTTTTGGCATGCAGTAAAAAATTGAGCACAATCTGCTGGAAATAGATCGAACTGCCGCGCACCACAGGCAGCTTTTCAGCTAAATCCACTTCGATCTCTATGCCGCGTTTTTCAATCTGACCCCGGACCAGGTTCAGTGTATTATCAATGAGAGAATTAATTTCCAGGAATTCATCGGAAACCGGATTATTTTCCCGCGCCATACTCAGCAGCCCGCGGATAATGGTGGCAATGCGCATGGCCTGCGTTTCCACAATTTTCAGGCTGTCTTCAGTTTTAAATCCCATCATGGCCATCTGAATATTGCCCAAAATAATCTGCAGCGGATTATTGATTTCGTGGGCAATTCCGCCGGCAAGCTCTCCCACTGTGGCCAGTTTAATGGTCTTCATCAGGTGGCGCTGTGAATTTTTAAGGGCATTGTGGGTATTTTCTAGCTTTTTATACAACCCGGTGTACTGAAAGGCAATAGCAGCCTGCTGCGTCAGAATATTAAGCAGCTCCAGATCATGAAAGCTGAAATGCGCCTGCTGCTTCTCAGTATGCAGCAGATAGGCACCCAATCCCTGCTGTTTCTGCGTCATCGGTGCCACCACCAGATTACCGCTCTTGTTCTGCAGTTGGTCGTAAACCACAAATTCTTTTAGCGGCACCACTATGGTCTGTCCCTGATCCCACAACCAGTTTAAAATTCCCTCTTCCTGCATGGAACGGATCAGCATCAGATAATCGGGATGCGGCTCCCCGCCAATGGTTACAAGTTCATCATTTTCAAACAGGAATACCACGCCGGCCGTATGAGGAATTATTTTCTGGGCAATTTCATCCAGATTTTTAACGATGTCCGGATATTCCAGAGTACGGGTGATGATGGATGATAATTTCTGAATGGTAAAAAATTCGTCCAGAGAATCTGCAATATCTCCATGCACCTTTTTATGATGGCCCAACTCCTGCCGAACCCTTCCCAGATCAACCTTTAAGCGGTTAACCTGGGATAAATAGTTTTCAATAATAACGTCCAACTGCGGGTGCTGACTTTTGTCTTCTTTAAAGGTGTGAAACACTTCTTCCACATTGTACGGCGAATGGTAATCGGAAAACATCCTTATTCTCCTTACTCTACACGGTTGTCACCGCCTCTTTTTGGGTTAATATTGTCAGGAAATCATCAATTTTTTCACTTTCTTCGCGGAATTTACTCATGAAAAATTCCAGCGGCAGATTGTTATGCGGGAACAGCGCGGCAATGGTACCGGCAATTTCCGTTTCAGAATCCTCATCCTTTTCACGGAGTCCGCTTCCTTCTCCAATTGAAAAACTGATCCGGTCTGATATATGAATAATGTTGACCAGGTCGCGGTGAAGGGAAGCGTCTTCCGGAGAATGATGATAGCGGATTGCGCTGACCAGTTTATCAGGCAGGTTCCAGCCCCGCGCCAGCCAGCCCCCCAGATCGGTGTGATGGAAATTCAAAATTTTATTCTCCGCCGCCCGGAAGGTGATATTATTTTCCCGTGCAAAGTTGCAGGTTTCAGCAAAATGGCGGGGGAACTGTTGCAATAAAACCGGATACCCTATATCATGCAGCAACCCTGCCATAAACACTTCGCCGGCAACCGGATAGTTAACATACCGGGAAAACAGGCGGGCCCCCCGTCCCACAATCAGGGCATGACGCCAGAATTGCTCCGCCTGAAAAAAATCTTCGCCGTTTTCATCCACAAAACGGTTTATTACCGAAATACTGAGTACCAGGTCGCGCAATGCATTAAACCCCAGCACCACAATTGCCAGATTCAGGGTTGATATTTTACGGGGAAAGCCATAATAGGCGGAATTTGCCAGTTTTAAAATACGCGCCGCCAGGATCTGATCGGCGGAAATTAATTCGGCCAGAGAAGAAGCGGAAGTGCGGGGGTTTTCTACCAGTTCCATCACTTTTACAGCAATGTGGGGAAGAGTAGACAGTTTTGCCAGATTATGCACCCGTTCTTTTACAACTTCGGGATTTAATGGGGGCAAACTCATTACTCCCGGTTTCCTAAATTTTTACATTGAAATGTTTGATAGTACCGTTGCCCTTCTTTTCAATAAAACTCATATCCCGGCCCCTGGAATCGGATTTCTCATCCGGTTCCTGCCGGTTTTTATGCGAATTCTCTTCCTGCTGCGGATTTTGTTTCTGCTGATCTTCAATGTGGTTCTTTTCTGCTTTTTCGGCGGACTCGGTACGCTTGCCTGCCTCTTCAAACTGTTTTTGCACTTCCTCCACAAACACCCGCTGATGGTTTTGCGGCTGATGCTTCAGCGACTGAAATGCTTTATCAGCAGAAAGGGCCCCCATCTGAATATTTTGATATTTTATTGGTATCATCCCGACACCTCAATATTCTTGACTCCATGACTTGTTCAGAAACGGAAAAACTTTAGCCAAAAAAAATTTTTCAGTGGTTCTGTTTCAGAAAAAATAAAGGCATTTGTCGGATTTTTCGTCGCCATAACTGTCGTCATTTTAAACATACATCTCATCTGTCATCAGCCTGCGCATGCGGTCCATGGTCTCGCTGTGAATCTGCGAAATCCGGGATTCTGAAACATTCAGTATCTTGCCGATTTCTTTAAAGGTAAGGTGCTCATAGTAATAAAGGGTAATGGCAAGCCGTGCTTTTTCCGGCAGCTTTTTAATTGCCCTGACCAGTATTTTTTTCACTTCTTCATCTTCAAGGGATTCCACGGCATCCATGGTGGTTTCATCTTCCACTACTTCGTAAAGGGTATGCTCATCATAATTCTGATTGGACTTATCCAGCGAAACCATACTGGTATAGTTTACCTGGTTCTGCCACTGATAAAGCTCGGTTTCTGAAATTCCCAACTGCTGAGCCACTTGTCCGGCGGGCACCTCGCCCCGGTAATACTGCTCCAGGTCTTCAACTGCTTTCTTTATTTTATTGGATTTTGAACGCAGGGAGCGCGGAATCCAGTCCTGTTTGCGTAATTCATCAATAATTGCCCCGCGCACCCGCGGGATAGCATAAGTCTCGAACTTGATCCCGAAATACGGATTATAACGCTCCAGGGCTTCTCCCAGGCCGATAACGCCGATGTGGACCAGATCATCCCGCTCCACATGGGTCGGCAGCGATTTGAACAATTTGCTGACAACATAATGGACAACGCCTAAGTACTTCTCCATTAAATGGTTCCGCAGCTCGGGATTCCGATCTTTAAAATAATTCTGCCATACTGAATCAACTTGATTTTTCATGATACCCACCCTGTTGGTTTATTTGGCCATATTTGGGGATGCATTATTAATTCTGTCCTGCTTCTTTTCCAGACGCTTCTTTTGCATTGCTTTCAATGAATCCAGTGTTACCTGATTCATGATGGAATTCCCGATCAAATAAAGTGCGCTGAAAATCAGGTAGATCACAAAAGCGCGGATCAGGTTATCCTGCAGGGGAATCCGCATGTAAAAACCCGAGAGTAAAGCGATAAAAAAAGTGAGCAGTGTTAACTTATATCCTAAACCCTTCATACATTTGCCTCCTGGTATTGCGTGTTGTAGCAGCTCTTCTTTTTTAACAACAAATTCCGTACCGTTTTTGCCATCTCCTGAATTGTGCGGATGACCGGCGAATTGCGGGAAACATCCCACAGGGGCTTTTGCTCAACAGCAGACCGCTTTATCTCCATATCCAGCGGCAGCATTCCCAGCAGGTCAACCCGGTAATTCAGAAAATGGCTCAGCGCAGCATTCAAATTGTTATGGGCTTCCAGCCCGCTGCTCTCTCCAATCACCTGGTTCACCACCAATTGAAAACGGGGCGTTGCCAGATACGGCAGGGAGGCTTTAATAAAGGTATAAGTATCAATCACGGAAGTGGGGTCGGTAATGCTCATCAGCAGGCTAAGATCAGCATACTGCAGCAGGGACAGGTTCCATTCATTCAAACCGGTTTGTGTATCCATAACAACGTAATCGTAGCGGGTCGCCAGCGGCTGCAGTAATTCCACAAAATAAGGCGCGTTTGCAATATGCGGCTCGCTGCTGCCGGCGGCATGGTTTCCCAGTAAATCCAGGTTTTCCTGCAGCGGCACCAGCGCTTCTTTCCCGAAAGGACGTCCGTGCTGTAAAAAATGATGCAGCGGATACCGGGGGTCTTTATTGGTCAGAACATGCAGGTTAGGGCTCATCAGGTTGCTGTCCACCAGAAGTACCCGCTCCTGCCTTGCTGACAGCGCCTGCGCGAGATGAAGACTGAAAAAGCTCTTTCCGACACCGCCTTTACCGCTGACTACCAGCATCATCTGCTGCGGAAAATGATTCGGGTGCGAATCCGCTTTTCTTTGCCGGGAGCCTGTTAATAACCGAAGGCTGCTTGCCTGATCTTTCCTGATCAACTTTACACTCCTTTGTAAATTAATTTGGCCAGAGCCTGACTTTCAGCAGGTTCAATATCATTTGGCACAACCTGACCGCTGGTCAGGTAGGAAACCGGTAACTGGTGTTTATAGATAATATTGAGAATATTTCCGGCATAATTGGCTTCGTCCAGTTTGGTAAAAATCAGCCGGTTCGGCTGCAGCATTTTAAAGCGTCGCACGATGTCTATCAGATTATTATATCCGGTGGTCAGACTGAGTACCAGATGCACCTCCTGCGCCCCGGCTTTCTCCAGAAAGGACTTCAGATTTTGCAACTGATCCTGATCTTTCTGGCTGCGGCCTACGGTATCAATCAGGATTACATCCCGGTCCCGGAAGCGCTGCACCGCCTCGCTGATTTCCTCCGGGCTGTAGGCCACGCTCATGGGCAGGCTGGCTATATTGGCAAAGGTCTGCAGTTGTTCAATAGCGGCAATACGGTAGGTATCCGCTGAAATTAAGGCCACTTTTTTATTGCCGTAAAGCTTCAGGTTTGCGGCCAGTTTGGCAATGGTGGTGGTTTTTCCCACACCGGTCGGTCCCACCAGTGCAGCGATGTAAGGCCGCCCTTTGCCTTTGTCCAGCGGCGGCGCTATCCGGATCATGCGCTGCAGCAGAGCGGATAACTGCTCTGTTACCCGGGCGCTGTTTTCATAATCAGCCGCCGCAGTGCGGGCGTACACTGTCTGAATTACCGCTTTCGCCATATCTTCATTCACTTCATTGTCTATCATCGTTTTTAAAAGCGATTTAAAAATCGAGGGAAGTGCCGGCATGCGGCTGTACTTCAGGAATTCGGAAACTTCGCCCAGCACTTTTTTCATATCTTTTAATTCGTCCTGCATAGAGCGGATTTCATCGGTTTGCCGGATCAGATTATCTTGCACAAAACGGTCATCCCCATTACCGGCCGCTTTGCTTTCCTCCTGCTGTTGCTGTGCCGGGCGGGCCGGCTGCGGGTTTTCCTGATAGGCGTTCGGTGCTTTTCTTTTTACCGGCGATGAGGGTCTTTTATATGCCCCCTGTTCATCTGCCGCGGCAGTAATTTCATACATTTCTCTGGTTTTCAGAAAATCCAGCACACCTCCGTCTTTTATTTTCCGGGAATTCAGAATAACCGCATCCGCTCCTAATTCTTCCTTTACCTGATCAAAGGCATCCTGAAAAGAGCTG
>JBAPTX010000499.1:0-1901 GCA_049282375.1 Calditrichia bacterium | reverse complement strand
ACCAAATGAAGCAGGTGATCCTGAATATTGCGCTAAATGCTTTCGACGCAATGCCGGACGGCGGCGAACTGCGGCTGATCACCCGAATGATAAAAAACAGAGTGGCTGTGGTCATTAAAGATACAGGTAAAGGCATTCCTTCGGAAATCCAGGATAAGATTTTCAACATGTATTTTTCCACAAAGAACACCGGCGGGGGAATTGGACTGGCAATTTCACAAAAAATTGTGGAGGCCCATGAAGGAAAGATTTATTTTAAAAGCAAGGCCGGCGCCGGCACCAGTTTTATTATTGAACTGCCGAGAGTCGGAGAAATTTAAAGGTGATTGATATGGAAAAAGGCAGAATTCTTATAATAGATGATGATGAAAATTTGCGGGAAGGGCTGGTCGATCTTCTGCAATCTAGGGAATTCTATACCAAGGGTGCTCCCGATGCGGAATCGGCAATGCAAATTCTGGAAGAAGATGTTTTTGAGCTGATTATTACCGATTATAAAATGCAGCAGATGGACGGGCTGGATTTACTCAAAAAAATTCATAAGAAATACCCCTCCCTGAAAGCAATTATGATGACCGGCTACGGTTCGGTCGAGCATGCGGTTGAAGCCATGCAGTCCGGTGCGGTGAATTATATACAGAAACCGGTTAAAGCCCAAAAACTGATAGAGATTATCAATGGTGCCTTATCGGATACCACCACCCTGCCTACAGGAGCGGAAAAGTCTCAGGTGATGGCAAAAATGCGTCACTTCCAGGACATGGTGGGCATCAGCAAACCCATGCAGCAGATTTACCGCAAAATTAATGAAGTGGCTCATACCGATGTGCCGGTTCTGATTTTGGGAGAAAGCGGTACCGGTAAAGAACTGGTGGCACGTGCGGTGCATAATTTATCCCCCCGTTCCTCCAATTCATTTGTTGCTGTAAACACAGGTGCCATTCCGCGGGAACTGATAGCCAGCGAATTATTCGGGCATTTAAAAGGGGCATTTACCGGTGCCATTTCGGATAAGAAGGGAAAATTTGAAGAAGCGCATCAGGGCACTCTTTTCCTGGATGAAATCGGAACCATGAGCCTGCCGGTGCAAATTTCCCTGTTGCGCGTCCTGGAAACACATGTGGTGGAGAGGGTCGGCGGCAGTAAGCCCATACCGGTGGATGTACGGATTATCTGCGCCAGTAATGAAGACCTGCAAAATCTTATTCAGCAGCATAAATTCCGGGAAGACCTTTATTACCGCCTGAATGTTTTTTCCGTCGAACTGCCTCCCCTCCGGCAGCGCAAACAGGATATATCTTATCTGCTTAAATATTTCCTGGAATTGTTCAACATGGAACTCAGCAAAAAAATCAAGGGCTTCAGCAAAGAAGCACTGGAAAAACTGAAGGATTATTCCTGGCCGGGTAATGTGAGGGAGCTGCGGAATGTGGTGCTGCGCTGTGTATTGTCCGCCGAAGAAACGATCGAATTAAAGGATCTGCCCAATAATGTCGCGGAAGGAAATCTCAGAGCGGAAGTGGTCACCATTAAAACAGGGACTCCCCTGTCCGAAGTGGAAAAAGCAATGATAATCCAAACGCTGCGTGCAGTAAAGGGAAACAAACTGAAGGCCGCGGAAATTCTGGGGATCAGCCGCCGGTCTTTATACAATAAATTAGAAGATTATCAGATAGATGATAAGAATTTGTAAAATTTGTTTACAAGTTCATTTCTCTATCTTTTATTATTCTGAACTTTACTAAAGGCAGAACCATTTGCCGGGCTTCTGATTTCCCATTTCGGCTTTCCATGTATAAAATAAAATTTTATGAGACTTTATCTTATTAATGTGGGAATAAAAGTTATTAATTCCTTTTATCCTTATGTTTTTATAAGCCCAGCCAGCACCTGTTCCCTGA
>JBAPTX010000498.1:0-6770 GCA_049282375.1 Calditrichia bacterium | reverse complement strand
CCCATGCACTATTTTCTGTTTCCGGGACATTCGTCCACAATCTGGCAATACATTTTGGATTTCAATCAAAACATCCAGCAGTGCTACCACAGCCTGTTTGCTGAATTTCCTTTCCAACAGGAGAAATACGGGCTGGTGGAAGGTGTAATCGGCGGCGGGATGGAGCACCAGAGTATTTTAATGATCGGTGCCGGATATCTGACCGGCAGCGTGGTACCCCATGAGGCCGCCCATGAGTATTTCGGCAATATGATCAGCATCAGCGGCTGGGGCCATATCTGGCTCAGCGAAGGCTTTGCAACCTATTGTGAAGCGCTGTACCAGGAATATCTCGGCGGGCCGGCCGGTTATCAGAATGAGATCAATCAGCAGATGGCAGGAGCCGGCAGCGGAACGATCTTTGTTTCCGACCCATCCACACCGGGCAACATCATCCCCTACAGCCTGGTTTACCTGAAAGCTTCCACCGTGCTGCACATGCTGCGCTATGTTATGGGCGACTCTCTCTTTTTCGAAATGATGTTTGATTACACCGCAAATTCTGCTTTCAGATATGGGAATATCAGCACCGGGCAATTTGAATCGTTTGCGGAGGGATACTACGGCAGTAATCTGGGCTGGTTTTTTGATCAGTGGATTTACGGGGATGGGAAAATGGGTGCGCGCTATCTGACGGCGGGTAAAGCAGACAGCCTGCTGCTGAAAATCCAGGCCATGCCCTATCCGGTTTCATCCCACACCCGCCACCGTATGCCGGTGCCGCTGCGGATTCAGACAAGCGGAAATACCGTCATGGATACGCTTTGGGTGGATTCGCTGACCAGCACCTTTCGATATCATCTGCCGGATACCAGCGGCCTGCAGATTACTTTCGATCCTGAAAACAAAATTTTAAAAGGAGATTTTAATCTGCAGCGCCAGCCGGATCTGCAGTCTGTTACGCTCCAGCAGCAGAAGCTGCACATCGCCTGGGCGCCTTTCTTCGATTTTAACCAATACCGGCTGTTTGTCTGGAAGAAAGACTCGACCACCGGCTATCAACTGATCGATTCCCTGGTTGTGGCAGGATTTACAGCGACTTACCAGCCCGCTCAGGATGGAACCTACCGCTTTGCAGTGACGGCGGTGCAGGATGGCTTCAGCAGCGGATTGTCCAATTTCCGGGAGAGCGGATTTACCACCTTCCCGATGGATCTCGGCATCCTGGTGGTGGACGAAACCCGCGACGGTAACGGCGCCAACATGCTGAATCCCGCCGATCCGGCGGTGGACCAGTACTATGCGGATCTGCTGAGCGGATTCCCGCAGCAGCAGTTTGATGTGGCGGCGGAGAACCGGGCGCCGCAAGTGCTGGATTTCGCCCGCTACCCGCTGATCATCTGGCACCACGAAGTCAATGCGCCCTCAAAAATATTCCAGTCGCAGCAGGCGCTGCAAGCCTACCTGCAGGCCGGCGGCCGTTTGATTTTGAGCGGCATGGGACTGCTGAATAATTTGACTTCTGATTTTACAAAGATCTATTTGGGGTTTGAGAATCTTCTGGTCAATCCGCAGGGCGATTTTCAGGCGGCGGACCCCTTGACCGGATTTCCGCCGCTGCCGGTGGATACTGCCAAGATTACCGTTCCTTACTATCAGAACATGCTGCCCAATGCGGCAGTTTTGGACAGCGCTGACGGAGGTCAGGCAATTTACCGGTTTATCAGCGGCAGCCAGGCGCCCCCATATCATTTAAATCCCTGTGCCGTGATGCAGGAAGCAATTGGGGATTCGGCAGGTGCAGCAGTATCGCTGGGTTTCCCGCTCTGGTTCATGCAAAAAGATTCGGCGGCTGTATTTATGCAGCAGGTTGTCAATATTATGAATCCGCCGCTTGCTCTCCCTTCAGCCGGGAAAAATCAGTTTCCGCGGGAATTGACGCTGTTGAAGTGTTACCCCAATCCATTTAATCCGGTGTTGAACATTAAAGTGGAATTGCCGCACAGGCAGCCGGTTTCTCTGGAAATTTATAATGTGCTGGGTCAGCGGGTTACCACACTGCACCGGGGGATTTTACCTGCCGGAGTACACCAATTCCGCTGGAATGGTCACAATCTGGCAGGAAAAGATTCCGGCAGCGGCATTTATTTTGTACATTTGCGTGCGGAGGGGAGCCAAATTCAAAAAGTAGTGTTGCAGCGATAAAAGCAGGGAGCAGAACGATGATCAAAGTTTACAGCCTCAAACACATTTCTCCGCAGGATGCGCTGCGGCTGGTGCACGAATCGGGTATCATTCCCTATATCATCAACTGGGGCAGCAACATTGATGAGCCTAACAAACGATTAATCTTTACTTTGAAGCACGGCGGCGGCGATTTTGAAGAAGAGCTGCAGCGGGTTGCCCGCGAACTGGATAAGTTTATGCGTTCAATTGATGCTGCACCGTAGCTGACTTGTTCCAGGAGTGTTCATTTCTTCTTAAAAATTTAATTAATCCCTTTTCAGAACTTTGCTGCTCCGTTAAATTCTGGGTTTATTTTGTTGAATTAAAACCAACGGAGTCTGTTCATGCCTGTTCAAATTGTAGAATGCGTCCCTAATTTTTCCGAAGGAAGAGATAAAACTGTCATTGACCAAATTACGGCTGCAATTAAATCGGTCAGCGGCACCCAACTGCTCAGTGTGGAGATGGGGGCGGATGTAAACCGTACAGTGGTCACTTTTATCGGCAGTCCGGAGGCAGTGAAAGAAGCGGCCTTTCTGGCCATCAAAACTGCGGCGGAGCTGATTGATATGCGCAAACACAAAGGGGCGCATCCCCGCATGGGCGCAACGGATGTCTGTCCTTTTGTGCCGGTGGAGGGGGTTACCATGCAGGACTGTATCCGCTTTTCCGGGGAACTGGCCCAGCGCGTCGGTGATGAGCTGAAGATTCCGGTGTATCTCTATGAAGAGAGTGCCCGCAAGGATAACCGCCGCAATCTGGCTTCCATCCGGAAAGGCGAATATGAAGGATTGGAAAAAAAACTGGCTGATCCGGAATGGCAGCCGGATTTCGGGCCTGCCGGTTTTAACGCCCGGTCCGGCGCTACGGTAATCGGCGCCCGCGAGTTCCTGATTGCCTACAACATTACGCTGAACACCAAAGAAAAGCAGTACGCCATGGACATTGCCTTCGAACTGCGCGAAAAAGGACGCAGTGCCCGCACAGGCAACATTGAGCCCGTTTATATGCGGGGCGATTTGCTCAAGTACGAAGAAGGGAACTATCCCTGCGGCGACTGCGATTTTGTGGGACAGAGCATGGCAGAAACGGCCGCTCACTGCCGCGAAAATCACAATTATGATTTAACGGCGCTGCTGCGTTCCCACGGCACCGACCCCGCAGATCCCCACGGGCGCTCCGTTAAATCGCCCGGCATTTTTAAGGAAGTGAAAGCCATCGGCTGGTATGTGGAGGAGTACGGGCGCGCCCAGATTTCCATCAACCTGACCAACTATAAAATTTCCTCTCCGCACGAAGTGCTGGAAAAGACCCGTGAACTGGCGGCAAAGCGCGGTCTGGTGGTGACCGGCAGCGAAGTAGTGGGACTGATTCCCTTCCAGGCCATTTATCAGGCGGGAAAGTTTTACCTGAACCGCCAGGGACGTTCCGCGGGAGTGCCGGTTCAGGATGTGGTGAACACAGCCATCTACTCTATGGGCCTGAATGATGTGGCGCCTTTTCACCCGGAAGAAAAAATTCTGGGGCTGCCCAAAGACGATGGCGGACTGATTTCCCTGAAAACAGCCGATCTGGTGCATGAGGTGAGCCGGGAAACCCCTGCTCCCGGCGGCGGTTCCATTGCGGCGCTCTGCGGCAGTCTGGGGGTGGCGCTGGCGGCCATGGTGAGCAACCTGACTGTAAATAAAAAAGGGTATGAAGACGCCTGGGAGGAATGTAAAGAACTGGCTGCGCAGGCTCAGCAGGTTAAAGATCAATTACTGAAGGCGGTGGATGATGATACCAACGCCTTTAACGCCTATATGGAAGCGCGCCGGCTGCCCCAAAAAACACCCGAACAGCAGCAGGCCCGAGAAACCGCCATTCAGGAAGGCCTGAAACAGGCGGTGAAAGTGCCGCTGCAAACCGCCACCCTGAGCTTCAGCGCTATGGAAATTGCCGCCCGCGCAGTGGAAATTGGAAATAAGAATTCCGTGACCGATGCCGGAGTGGGAGCGCAGGCAGCATTTACCGGCGTAAAAGGCGGTATTTTCAACGTACTGATCAACCTGCCGCAGATCAGCGATAAAACGTTCGTGGAAGATATGAAGCAAACCTGCAGCCGCATCGAACAGGATGCCCGGGAACTGCTGGACAAAACCCTCCGGCAGGTGCAGGAAAAAATCGATCAGATGCTGAAATAAGGCTGGTGCCGGAATCGGCATGCACGGCCCCTTCTCTGTTTTGAAGAAGAGAATGGGGCGCCAGAGCGTCAGGAGCATACCCGGAGCAGCGGGAGGATGGATTTCGGTTCGTTTCAGGAAAACAAAAACCATCCGAATAGGTTAAAAGAAGAAATCTCTCAAATGCCCGTCCTTTTTACAGGACAACCTTCTCTATATTTCTAAAAGTGAAATTCTTGGGTGCATGTCCCCTTCTCCATTATGCAGAAGGGGAGCAAGGGGATGAGGGTTCTTTTCCAGCCGATCCCTCTTTAACTTTTTCAACTTGTTTTTCCCTAACTGGCTCGCTGGCGGTAATCTTTTGCCTTTTTACTTCATCAGAAGCATTCGCCGGCATTGCGAACCCCGGGCGGTTTTCAACCGGTAAAAATAGACACCCGATGAAACCGGTCTGCCCTGCTTGTTTGTGCCATCCCAGATAAACTGGTGTATTCCCGTGGGCAGATATCCCGAATGCAGTTTTTTCACCTGCTGTCCGGCCGTATTATAGATGGTAAGTTCAGTTTCGCTTCCGAATGGCAGGCGGAATTCAATTGTTGTTGCCGGATTAAACGGATTGGGGAAATTCTGTTTCAGCACAAAATGATGAATGAGCGGCAAGGGCGGCTCTATGGCACTGATTCCTTTTCCCAGAATATAGCCGTTATCCCCGCTGACCAGCAATGCGCTGCCGGAGGTGCTGCCAAATGAGTTAAGCGAAAACGGATAAACTTCAACCGGAACATCCATTTGGGACCAGGTTAATCCGCCATCAACGGATTCATAAAGGGCCCCTCCTTCACCGCAGATATATCCGTGTTCCTGATCGGTAAAAACAATATCCCTTAAATAGGGGATACTGTTTGTATTGTTGTTGAACAACTGGGTCAGAAAATTCCACGAATTGCCGCCGTCGCTGCTGTAAAGTACAGACCCGTAGCTGCCCAGTGCAAAACCATGCAGGCTATCGCGGAAATACAGTTTATAGATTTTCGGATAACCAAAGCCGGTAAAGGGCATAACCTCCCAGCTTTCACCTCCATCAGTCGTTTTATAAATTACCGCACTGTCCCCGCCGACAAAGCCGATCTGATCATTAATAAAGAAACCGGTATTCAGGTATTGTTGCTGAGCCAAATATGGGGAAAGCGGCATCTGCCTTTCCTGCCAGCTTTGTCCGGAATCGTAGGAGATCAGATATTTACCGCCATTTGTTCCGGTAATCGCCCTGTTTCCGTACAGTTTAATAAAATTCAATGTTTTATCCTGCCCGACGAAAGGATTGGGGAGCTGTTCCCAGCTTAACCCGCCGTCCACGGTTTTGCCGATATACCCCTTTGCACCGGATATCAGACCGTATAAATCATTTTTAAAGCAAACATCATTTATTTCGTTTTTTTCAGGAATGATTTTAAGCGGATAGCTCCAGCCGCTGCCGCTGTCCGGACTGATGCTCATTTCTCTCCCATCCGTACTGAAGCACAAAATCCGCTCGGACAGCACCGTCATTTTACGCAGGGAAATGTTGGGCCATTCCATCAGCGGATTAAAATGAGCGCCGTTATCCGTAGAGCGGAAAAACTGACCGTATTCGGCAAAAACCTGCAGAATGGAATCATAACAGGAAATATTGACGATTGATTGACCGGCCGGGAAATCCAGAGTATCCCAGCTGTTCCCGCCGTTTTCTGACTTGTACAGAATTCCGTAATCTCCGCCGGTGAAGATATGGTTTTTATCATATCCCGCAATACTGTGAAGGGAGGTGACTGTGAATGGCCAGAATGCGGTGGATAAGGTCCAGCTCTGGCCGAAATCTGTTGATTTATAAACTACCCCGCCGCTTCCGGATACAAAGGCGTCGCCGGAGGCAAACCCGGTGCAGGCCAACAGCCTTTTGGATAAGGCCGGCATCAGGGTCAGCACAGTTTTTTGCCAGGTGGCGCCTCCGTCCATGCTGTTGTAAATAATATTGGAATCATAGGTGATTGTAAAAACTTTGTTTTCATCGAATGCAAAAATATCATACAAGTCTTCCGTGCCGAAAACAGCAGACGACAGCCTGTTCCATTTATTACCCCCATCCACCGTCTTAAAAATAAAGCAATTATCAGCGCAGCAGTACCCGGTTGTTTCACTGACAAAATAAATTTTCCGGATGGAACCGGCAAAATTTTCCGGGGAAACATCCTGCCAGGAATTCCCCCCGTCTGTGGATTTCCAGAGCCGGCCAAAATTTCCTGCTACAAATCCGGTTGAATCATTAAGAAAATGGACATCGAACCAGGCGTATGGATCAACTGCATCGAATTGAATCAGCCAGTTGCTGCCGCCATTATTCGTGCGGAGAATTCTGTTGCTGGT